>NZ_JBFSSD010000007.1:0-151671 GCF_041466145.1 Vibrio sp. 10N.239.312.D08
CGCTTGTACGGTGGTGTGAGAGGACGGAGGCCGTGAGGCCTCCTCCTACTCGATTAATAGATATGTGAGCTTAGTATTTCTAAGTTCTATCCATTCTGAACATTTTCCAGAAATACGTTGAATGATTAGTCAGCGTTACGCTCTGCGAACTTCTCCAGGCCTAAAACCAATGCAATCGCAGCAAACATCATCACAATCGCCATGACCAACTGAGAAGGCTGAGAGGTTACCGCTTCAAAATCAAACGGTGATAGGTTTTCTTGAATCAGAGGAACTTGTTCACCTTTTGAGTTTGTGCGCCAGCTGATGGTCTCTTTCCAAGGCCAGATCTTAGGCAGCGTACCGATCATCAAACCGGTTAAGAATACCAATGTGAAGTCGCGGAATGAACGCAATAGCCAAGACAGTACATGTGAGAAAGTCAGCAGTCCGATCACACAGCCCGCAAGGAATAGCGCAAGTACATCGACTTGAAATGATTTAACGGCGCCAAGCACGGGGCCATACATGCCAATCAGGAGCAGAATAAAGCTGCCTGAAATACCGGGTAAAATCATCGCGCAGATAGCAATCGCACCCGCAATCAATACGTTGATGCTGGTTGGCTCCATTTGCAGCGGCTTAAGCACGGTAATGCTATAAGCGAAAGCAACGCCAAGCAGCAAAAACACGAAGCGAATCATATCGCGTTTCTCTACTTGCTTAAGAATATGGAAAACCGACACCAAGATCAGGCCGAAGAAGAAAGACCACAGTGGAACAGGGTGGGTGACTAATAACCAAGAAATCAATTTTGCGAATGTCGCAATGCTCGTGAATACGCCCGCGAACAGTGAAATTAGGAAGAAACCATTGATGTGATTAAACGCGGCTTTGAAGCCTTCGAGTTTCCATAAGCCAAGTACGCTAGGGTTAATTCTGCGAATGCTTTCTAGCAGCGTATCGTAGATACCAGTGATGAATGCGATGGTTCCGCCCGACACGCCAGGTACAACGTCTGCTGCGCCCATTGCCATGCCTTTGAAAAAAGTACTTAAGTAGTTCATTGCTTCATAGAGTTGAGGATGATTTTGTGCAGTATACAAACTTTAGTGTAAAAAAAGTATGAATATGCTTTTGGGGAAGGGCTTTTATTACTCTATTAATTGTAAGGCAATAAGTTGAAGTGAATATTTGCCTAACATTTAGATAACAACCACTTAGTGATTTGTCATTAAGAGCAGAGATGAAACTGATCCCTTATCGATATTGCATCTTGGTTGCATTATGCAAATGCACTTTGCAATTCGCATGACAAATTCATGGTTTTTATGCGGTGCAGGGCTTATAAAACGTCGAATAAAAGTTGGCACGCTAACTGCATTATATACATTGACCCTTCTTAAGCCGAGGGTCACCTAGCCAACTGACGTTGTTAGTGAACTTATGATTTGTTCACAAATATATAGAGCCAATCGCGATTATTGCGGTTGGCTATTTTTTTGCTTGTCATTTGGTGATTGTCTTTTTTCATTTCCCGTTCCTACACTTTTAGGCTCTAAACTTCAGATGAAAAAAAGCCAGCCACCGTCGGTGACCAGCTTATGTTTTCTCGAATTTCGAATCCGTTTAGTAACCCATTAACTGCAACAAATTCTCTGCTGTGCTTATCGCTTCTTTACGGTTAGCGATGTTGAGCTTCTGATAAAGATTTCGAATGTGAGTTTTGATCGTGGTGCCTGCTACATCCAGTTCTTGAGCGATTTGCTCGTTACTGAAGCCAGAGTAGATCAAGCCCAGTACCTGCCATTCACGCTGGGTGAGTGGGCTGGTACGTACAAGTTCAGGAATGTTTGGGTGATTAACCAAGTTTTCAACAAAGTCTTCATCAAAGTGAACTGAGCGGCTGCGTTGGGTCGCGGAAATATCTTTCATGATTTGTTGTGCGCGGTGACGTTCTAAATCACCTAAGCCTGGCTTGTTGCTCAACTTATCCAAGATATGCCCGATAGTCCCACCGTCTACCAAGAAGTTACCGACCATACCGGTTTGGTTAGTCATATGAAGCGCTTCTTCGAGTAGTATTCGTGCGCTGTCTTCATCGTTAATTTGTGTACGTAACACGGCTTCAACGATCAAGTTGCGGTTGGTGTCTGTAATCAGGTGCGAACGCTGGGCTTCACTCTTAAGGAAGGTCAGCGCTTCTTCTGCGTCTTCATACTGCTCAAGGATGATGTGAGCACGAACGATGTTTCGCCACTGAAGTTGGCAGAAGTGGTTACTTGCCGATTCAGGTCGAACAGCCACACTCAGCCAATCACGGATAGCTTCTTTATCGCCTTTTACTTGCCAGAACAGAATCAAAGAAAGAGAAGCATTTGCCGTCCAATCTACGTGGTAAGTCGATTGACGCAATAGGTGCTGAATCTGGTCGATAAATTTCGACGCTTTATCAATCTCACCACGGCTCAATGAAATACGAGCCAACATAGAATAGCTGTGCAGGTGTTTACTCGGAGAGTGGTGACCAAGGATATCTAAGCCTTTGTAGCAACACTCTTCCGCTTCATCTAGTCGGTTCCAACACCAGAAGATCTGAGCGCGAACACGCAGCAAGAATTCGTGCAGAGGTACGTATTGCAGCTGATGTTCTTCAATCAATTTGAATGCACTGTCTTGTAGCTCAAATGCAGCTTGAACATAACCTTGAGCAATCAAGATTTCGCTTTGTTGCAGAATCGCCCACAGGGCCTGATGGTAAACCTGATACTGACGTGCCAGTTTTTCTGTTTGTTGCATCATCGGTAGCGCACGGCTTAGGTTACCCATTACGTGATTCACTTCGCCCACAACCGAGGTTGCGACAATGCGGCTACGATAAACGGTGGTGTTCAACTGACTCAACGAAAGCTCAGCCAATTCCAATGCTTTCTCAGGCTCATTGCTGTTGATGGCAACTTGTGCGCGTAAGGCGTTGTATTGGCCTTGCTGCTGAGTATCGAGTTCAATGTTTCGCGCTTGATATTGAGTCTCAGCCTCTTCCAACAAAGTACCCACTTGGTCATAACGGTGCTGACTTTGTGCAAGCCAAGCGCGCAACATCGAAAGCTTTGGCTCACTGTATAGTTGATCTGTGGTTAGCTGTTTGATCGCCATTTCTAATGACGAAAGCTCACCTTGGTTGAACATCGGCCAACCGTGCTCAGTCAGGATTTGAATGATCAGTTCTGGATCTTCAGCGCGCTGTGCGTGACGTAGTGCTTGGTGTGGTGTGTTTTGCTTGATCCACGCTTTTGCAGCACTTCGATGCAGTTCAGCTTCTTGCTGAGGAATTCGAGCTTGGCGCTCGTGGGCGAGGAACTCACCAAATAGATTATGGAAGCGGTACCAGTTTTTCTCGCCCTCAAGAGGGTAGATGAACAAACCAAATCGGTTAAGTGATTCGATCATACCGAGCGCGTCTTCACGTTGTGTTAGTGCGCAAACAAGCTCGTCGTTGAAGTGATCAAGCACTGAACACTGCATCAAGAACTGTCGGGTTTCTTTGTCTAGCAGGTCGAATACTTCTTCAACCAAGTAGTCCCAAAGATGGGCGTGGTTAAAGTGAGAGAACGACTCCGCGGACTGTGCAAGAGTGCGTTTTTGGTGTTGTGCTTGTAGCGCGATAAGTTGCAGTGCAGAAGGCCAACCTTCTACATAACTACAAATGCTATCTGCCGTGGTGTCATCAATGCCGTCGGCTACGCGTTGGTTGAAAAAGCGTGTGGTTTCTTCGGTATCAAACGCCAACGAGTCATTACCTAATTCGATCATTAAGTCACGAACGCGCAGGTTTGCTGTACCAAGTGGTGGCGTACCACGACTGGTGACAACCAACGTTAGGTTATCGGGCATGTGTTTGAGGAAGAAGCGCATGGCTTCGTGGATGTCGTCATTGTTGACCAAGTGATAGTCATCCAACACCAGAAAGCACTCGTGATGGAATTCCGACATCTCGGCAAATACTTCACTTAATAAAGAATGCAGCGATGAAAACTGTCGCTTTTCTGCCAGTTTTTGGGCATTCGGACAGGCATTTTGAGTCGCTTTATTAAGTGATTGAAGTAGGTAGTTGATAAAGCGGAAGGCATCATTGTCGCTATCATCAATGCTGTACCAACCCACATTAGGTTTATCTACCAACCATTGTGCAGCCATGGTGGTTTTGCCGTAGCCCGCTGGAGAGCGGAACAACACAAGCTTATAGCAATCTGCATTGTGAAGCAGATCGAGAACCCTAGGTCGTAGGATTGCATTATGTAAGCGGCCGGGACGAGTCAGTTTCGAAGGGATCCACATATCGAAGTTTTACACCTATTCCGTGGCTATGTTCTGGAATATCCCAATCTATCGTTGAGTGCACTCCAATGACATGAGCCTAATTACTTAAGTCTTTACTCATATTACGTGAAGCCAAACGTTACCGACTACGATCCTCCTCAGAAACCTTGCACTCCTGCATGTTTTTGGGTGTCTACGCCCTTTATTTGAGACTTTGCTCACGTTGCGGGTTGGTTTGTGAATGTGACTTCGTTCATCCCTACACGGGAATCAATGCAAAAGATGAGAGTTGGAAATTATTTTCGTGATCTGAAACTCAGATTTGGCAATGACTTTAAATGGGTTAAATAAAAGTCACATCAATTGAAGTTAAGTTATCGAACGGGAGCTTGTGATCTTAGTCACTCCAAGTTTTTGTTCGCAGTCAGAACATGAGAGTCAGATCACTAACCCTAAGTCGGTACGCCCCCTACGCCCTCCCATCTACTCCTAGTCAGTTGCATTAGCGGGAGGATGTTTAGTTTATGGTGACCATGCACGATATGTCACAGATGAATTAGAACTATTAAAAGCGAGATTTCTGAAATGAAACCAACTCAGCAAAAAACTTTCGATAAAGTGTCATTCCAAGAGAGTGTTAAGAAACATTTATCTGCAACCTACGCAACAACGATTGAAAACGCAGATAGCCGCGCATGGTACCTAGCAATGGGGCGTGCGCTAGCAGAACTCACAACATTTGATCTGTTAGAAACTGAAAATGACGAAAAAATTAAGAACGCGAAGAGCGTTAACTACCTTTCATTAGAGTTTTTGATTGGTCGTTTAACCGGTAATAACCTGATCAGCATGGGTCTGTATGAACAGATCACTCATGCAATGGAAGAGCTAGGTCAAAACCTAACTGATCTTCTAGAAGAAGAGCGCGACCCATCACTAGGTAATGGTGGTCTTGGTCGTCTAGCTGCTTGTTTCATGGATTCTTGTGCCGCTCAAGAATACCCAACAGTAGGCTACGGTCTTCACTACGAATACGGTTTATTCAAGCAGTCTTTCCAAGACGGTCGCCAACAAGAAGCACCTGACGCATGGCGCGGTGTTGAAGGTTACCCATGGGAAGTGGCTCGTCCAGAACTAGCACAACACATTGGTTTTTACGGTCATGTAGAAGTTGAATTCATCGACGGTAAAGAAGTACGTACTTGGGTTCCAGGTATGGAAGTGAAAGCAATGCCTTGGGATCTACCTATCGTAGGTTACGAGTCAAACACGGTTTACCCATTGCGTCTTTGGGAATGTCAGGCAATTGCACCATTCTCACTAGCAAGCTTTAACAACGGTGACTACTTCGAAGCGCAACACTCGCTAATCGATGCAGGTAACATCACTAAAGTACTTTATCCGAACGACAACCACGAGAAAGGCAAGACTCTGCGCCTAATGCAGCAGTACTTCCACTCAGCAGCGTCTGTTCGCGATATTCTACGTCGTCACGAAGCAGCAGGTTTCTCTCTAGAAGATCTGCCTAAGCAAGAAACGATTCAGCTTAACGATACGCACCCAACGATTGCGATTCCTGAGCTAATGCGCATCTTGATTGACGAGAAAGGTCTATCTTGGGACCAAGCATGGGAAATCAGTGCTCATACGTTCGCATACACGAACCACACACTACTTCCTGAAGCACTAGAGACTTGGTCTGAATCACTGATCAACCGTCTTCTTCCACGTCACATGGAAATCATTTTTGAAATCAACCACCGCTTCATGCAAGAAGTTCGCAAGATGTGGCCTGGTGATGGTGAGAAGCAAGCGAAGCTTTCTATCATCCAAGAAGGTTTCCACCGCATGGTTCGCATGGCAAACCTATGTGTGATTGGTTCTTACAAAGTAAACGGTGTAGCTGCGCTTCACTCACAACTGGTTAAGAAAGACTTGTTCCCTGAGTTCAACGAAATCTTCCCAGGTAAACTGACTAACGTAACGAACGGCATCACGCCACGTCGTTGGTTGAAGTTCTGTAACCCAGGTCTATCTACGCTAATCACGGGTAAGATCGGCACTGAATGGCCAGCAAAACTTGAGCAGCTAGAAGGCATCGCTAAGTTTGCAACAGACGCGAAATTCCAAAAAGAATTCATGGCTGTTAAGAAAGAAAACAAACAGCGCCTAGCTGATTGGGTTCAAGAGAACATGGGTATCGAGCTAGATACTAACGCTATCTTTGACGTTCAAATCAAACGTCTTCACGAATACAAGCGTCAGCACCTAGATTTGCTACACATTCTATCTCTGTACCACCGTATTCTTAACGAACCTGGTTTCGAGTGTGAGCCACGCGTATGTTTCTTCGCAGCGAAAGCAGCACCGGGTTACCACCTAGCGAAAGAGATCATCTTCGCGGTTAACAAGATTGCAGAGAAGATCAACAACGACCCTCGCATCGGTAACAAACTGAAAGTGGTATTCATTCCTGACTACCGTGTAAGCATGGCTGAAATCATCATCCCTGCAGCAGACGTTTCTCAGCAAATCTCACTAGCGGGTAAAGAAGCATCTGGTACGGGCAACATGAAGATGGCTCTAAACGGCGCGCTAACTATCGGTACGATGGATGGTGCAAACGTTGAGATTCGTGAAGAAGTGGGTGATGAAAACATCTACATCTTCGGCCTAGACGTTGATGGTGTTCAAGCTCTGAAAGCTCAAGGCTACAACCCATACGACTACTACAATGCAGACCCACTACTGAAAGCATCTCTAGACCTACTGACTGGCGATGAGTTCACTCCAGGTCAACCAGGCCTTCTACGTGCAACGTTTGATAGCCTGCTAGACGGTGGTGACCCTTACCTATGTCTTGCTGACTTCGCATCTTACGTGAAAGCGCACGAAGACATGGGCACGCAATACAAAGACCAAGCAGGTTGGGCTAAGAAAGCAATTCTTAACACAGCATTGGTTGGTAAGTTCACATCAGACCGCTCTATCCGCGACTACGTGAACAACATCTGGAAACTTGAAGCGGTTAACCGTTAATACTTCCAAAGTAGCCAAGGCAGTTTCTGCCTTGGCTCAATTAGCTTGTGAGCAAACGAAAGGCTTAAAGGTTTCGTTTATAAACAAGCTGCTTACAAACCGATTGTCACAAGCTAATTGATTAGTAAAAATTAAATTAACAACCCTACAAAATAGAAAGCGTCAGAACGTTTTCGGAGAGAGCGATGAAAGAACAGACCGTATTAAAACAAGTCGCAGAAATGGCAAACATTGCCGACAGTTACGTTAGTGCGTGGGGCGATGAAGCACAAGTATCAGACGAGACGATCACGTCTCTATTGGCTTCGTTGGGCTACGATACAAGCAGCGATGATGCACTGCTTAAGTCAGCAGAAAGAAAACACAAAAAAGATGTACTAGACCCAGTTCTTGTCTTGCGTGACGGTGAGCCAGTAGAAGTGGCGCTTAATCTAGGTGTAAGTGCTCGTGAAAGTGAGTTCAGCTGGCGCTTAGAAACCGAGCAAGGAGAGGTACTTGAAGGCTATCTTCAATCTCAAGTCATTCGTGACGAGCGTGCCGAGGGTGGCCCTTTAGTGTTTGCATTGCCAAGTGATTTGGCATGGGGTTATCACAAGCTCATTGTGAGCCGTAAGCGCCGTAAGAAGCCTTACGAGATGACACTGATTATTACGCCAAAAGCGTGTTTCAAGCAGTCACCAATCGAGCAAGGCAAAAAGCTTTGGGGACCCAGTGTTCAACTTTATACCCTAAGAACTCAGCATAACTGGGGTATTGGTGATTTCGGAGACCTAAAACAGCTTGTTGCGGATATCGCTTCTCGTGGTGGTGACTTCGTTGGTCTAAACCCAATTCACTCATTGTTCCCTGCGAACCCTGAAGGTGCGAGCCCATATAGCCCATCTTCTCGTCGCTGGTTGAACATCTTATACATTGATGTGAGTTCAGTTCCTGAATTTGCACTAAGTGCAGAAGCACAACAAACAGTCGGCAGCGCAGAGTTCCAACAGCGTCTACAAAAAGCGCGTGAAGCACACTGGGTAAACTACACCGAAGTGTCTGAGCTTAAGATGAGCATCTTGCCTCTGCTATTCGCAGAATTTAAGACTCGTCATCTAGACAAAAACAGCGACCGTGCACAAGCGTTCTTAGCCTTCGTAGAAGAGGGTGGCGATAGCCTGATGCATCAAGCGGCGTTTGATGCTCTACATGGTGAACTGCATGCAGAAGATTCTGGCATGTGGGGATGGCCGGTATTCCCTGAGAAGTACCGTACATTCGACAGCCCAGCGACACAGAAATACATCAAAGAGAACTTAGAAAACGTTCATCTGTACATGTACCTGCAATGGCTAGCAGATTGCCAGATCAACGATGCACAGTCTCTTGCAGAAGAGAAGGGCATGGCTGTTGGCCTGTACCGTGACTTAGCGGTAGGTGTTGCAGATTCAGGCAGCGAGACTTGGGCTGACGAAGGCAACCTAGTGATGGATGCGAGCATTGGTGCTCCACCTGATATTCTTGGTCCTTTGGGTCAGAACTGGGGTCTACCTCCGTTAAACCCAGAAGTGCTTCAAGAAACAAGCTACGACGCTTACATCAAGCTACTTCGTGCGAACATGAAGCACTGTGGTGCACTGCGTATCGACCACGTTTTAGGTCTACTGCGCTTGTGGTGGATTCCAAAGGGTGAGAACGCAACTAAGGGCGCGTACATCTACTACCCAGTACAAGATATGCTGTCTATTCTGGCGCTTGAATCTCACCGTTACCAATGTAGCGTTATCGGTGAAGATTTAGGAACGGTACCGGATGAGATTGTCGACATCCTTGCAGATGCTGGCGTGCACTCTTACAAAGTGTTCTTCTTCGAAACATCAGAAGATGACGGTGGTTTCATCTCACCAAAACACTACGCATCACAATCGATGGCGGCACTGTGTACTCACGATATGCCAACGCTTCGTGGCTTCTGGCACTGTGATGACCTGAAAATGGGCCAAGAGATTGGCTTATACCCAGATGAAGAACAATTAGAAACCTTGTTCGATGACCGCCTAGAGTGCAAGCAAGGTATCTTAGATTCAGTAGCATGGCATGGTTTCCTACCAGAAGGTGTGGGCCGCGATGCGAGCCAAGTACCGATGGACTCTTACCTTGCTGAGGCACTTCAACTGCACGTAGCAGCTGGTGGTTCAACACTACTGAGCGTTCAGCTAGAAGATTGGCTAGAGATGGACAAGCCAGTAAACATTCCTGGAACGGTTGATGAATACCCTAACTGGCGTCGTAAACTATCAATGAACTTGGACGAAATATTTGCTCACGAAGGCGTTAATCGTATCGCTTCTAAGCTGACTGACGTTCGAGAAAAAGCCGGTAAGTAATGACGTGAGTGACTTGAAATTAGGTGGTTTTTTGCTTACGCCGTACGAAACTACAACCTCGGTCACTCAATAATGAATGCTCATCTGGTAGAATAAACCGTCGTTATATTGCCCGCACTAATAGCGGGCATTTTTGTATTATGTTTTTTGGATGTTTGGTTAGGGAGAAACGTTTTGGAACTAAGTTCGATTTCAAAGCAAAAACAAATATATACCCAACTATCACAGGCTTGTTTCACAGACCCATTCGCGTTTTTAGGGCCATACCTACCTTCTGAGCAAGGTGCATTACGTGTGTGGATTCCTGGGGCAGATAAAGTAGAGTTGATTGTTGGAAAGGAACCTCGTATTGAGTTAGCGCGAGAGGGTGAAAGTGGTTTCATTCTTAAGCAAGAGAGAGACTTACGTTTTACTCACTATAAGCTTGCGGTTGATTGGGCTGGCGTAGAACAGATCATCGATGATCCTTACCAGTACCACGATCTGTACGCGAGTTATGAAGATCTTCATACACCGAAAGATATGTATCATCACATGGGGGCTCAGTTTATTACGCTAGAGCGTGATGGACAGACGATTTCAGGTACGCGTTTCTTGGTGTACGCACCGCATGCAACTGCGGTAAGCTTGGTGGGTAACTTCAACGCTTGGGATGGTCGCCGCCACCCAATGCAACGCCTAGATTACGGTATGTGGGGCTTATTCATTCCTGAACTGGAAGAAGGCGCTCAATACAAGTTTGAATTAAAAGGACCAAATGGCGAAGGCTTACCACACAAAGCTGACCCATGGGGTTTCTACTCTGAGCAATACCCATCGTTCTCATCTGTAACTTACGATCACGCTCGTTACCAGTGGCAAGATACTCAATGGCAAAATCGCCCGGTAACGCAAAAGCGCAAAGAAGCGCTTTCGTTCTATGAATTGCATGCAGGTTCTTGGAAGCGTAACGCTGAAGGTGAATTCTTAAATTATCGCGAGCTTGCGGCAGAGCTGATCCCATACCTAACGGATCTTGGCTACACGCACGTTGAACTAATGCCAGTTTCAGAACATCCATTCTACGGTTCTTGGGGCTATCAGCCTGTAGGTCTATTTGCACCGACTAGCCGTTTTGGCTCTCCAGATGATTTCAAATACTTCGTCGATCAATGTCACCAAGCGGGTCTTGGCGTTGTTCTGGACTGGGTTCCTGCTCACTTCCCAAGTGATGATCACGGCCTAGCAAACTTCGATGGTACGCCATTATTCCATGATCCAGATCCACGTCGTGGTTGGCATCAAGATTGGAACTCGTACATTTACGATTTAGGCAAAGAGCATGTTCGTCGTTTCTTAGTTTCTAATGCACTGTACTGGTTCGAGCAATTCCACATTGATGGCATCCGTGTTGATGCGGTTGCTTCGATGTTGTACCTCGACTATTCGCGTAGCCATGACCAATGGATCCCGAATGCGGATGGCGGCAACGAAAACTACGACGCTATCGCAACCCTTAAGTGGATGAACGAAGAAGTGTATAAACACTTTCCGAATGCGATGACGATTGCTGAAGAATCAACGGCTTTCCCTGGTGTTTCAGCACCGACTTTTATGGGCGGCTTAGGCTTTGGCTTTAAGTGGAACATGGGTTGGATGCACGACAGCTTGTCTTACATTCAAGAAGACCCAATCAACCGTAAATATCACCACGATACGATTACCTTCCCACTGGTTTACGCACACAGTGAGAATTATGTATTGTCTCTGTCTCACGATGAGGTGGTTTACGGTAAAGGTTCTATCCACAACAAGATGCCTGGTGATGAATGGCAGCAAACGGCAAACCTACGTGCTTATATGGGTTACATGTATGCGCAACCAGGTAAGAAGCTGAACTTCATGGGTGCAGAATTTGGTCAGACGGCTGAATGGAACCATGACGACCAGCTGCAATGGTTTTTGCTGGATTACGAGCGTCATCAAGGTGTTCAGCGTTTAACGAAAGACCTGAACAATCTGTACCGCTCTGAAGCTGCAATGCACGATCTTGATTTTGATCCGAAAGGCTTTGAATGGCGTCTACAGGACTCTGCTGAAGCGAGCATTCTTGCGCACGAGCGCATCAGTGAATCTGGTGAGCGAGTATTGATAGTGTCTAACTTTACGCCAGTGCCTCACGAGCATTTCCGCTTAGGTGTTCCTGCAAAAGGTGAATACGCATTGTTGTTGAATACAGACTCTGTCGACTATGCAGGCAGCGGTTTTGAAGTGAAGCAGACTGCTGAGATTGAATCTGTAGAGAGCGAAGGGCTAGACACATCGATTGAGCTGCGTTTGCCGCCGTTATCGACCGTTTTTTACAAGCTAAATTAGGTCTATAAGTTGAGCAGGTCATCGCTGCTCACTTTTCTGAAAGTCTAAAAAAGGGAACCCTAGGGTTCCCTTTTTCTATTTCAGTAAGCTGGTTAGCGTTACTTGAAGTTGGTGAGATAGAACATTGAGCGTCCTACGACAGTCTCAAGGATTCGAACGGTATCAAGCCCAAAGCTATTAAACATTATCTCGCGGAATTGACCATCTGAACTGATGTTAAACTGTTCAGGGCTCTTGACCTGGGAGGCATGGAAAAACATCAATTTGATCACGAATCGAAATTGATCATTATCTAAAGCGTTTTGCCAAGATTGAATGAATACTTCTTCCGATGAGAACTCTAGATTCTCTATAACAATTGATAGCATGTGTTGGTGTAACGCTGATCGGATAGCGCGGGTCGATGGATAATAGCCCTGAAGCGTCGTCAAACTAATGCCAATTTCTTGAGCAATCCTTGCATAAGTTAGTGCTTCATGTCCTTCAGCCAGAAAAAGGTTTAGTACGATCTCATCGTAGTGCTTTTGATTTTCTAGTTTCTGTACTTGAGTAATTCGAGCCATTACAAATCTCTACTGATTGTAACATTCTGTAAACGAGTATATTAAGAGCTTATGAATTAAATCTCAAACTCCAAGGGTAAATAACTGGTCAATTTATCGTTAAATATAGTCAGTATTGTGTCATTGGTTCAATTATCAATCAGATTTTGGCATAAACAAAAACACCGCCCTATTGAGCGGTGTGTTATTTAAAGTCTTTGTTTATCTATGCTAATTCAGATGACTAGAACGGATACCAAAATAACTGCGGCTCTAGAATGCGTTTCGCAATGGCTAACACCACGATAAAAGCGATGACACCTAAACAAACAAAGTCGATACGTTTCAAAGGTGCATAGCTATACCAAGTGCGTGCTTTGTGTCGACCAAAACCTCGTAATGTCATTGCGTTAGAGATCTCGTCTGCGCGGTCCAAGCTAGAGAAAATGAGCGGGCCTAGAACCTTAGCTACATTTTTGATTCGAGTAATTAGGGGCGCTTTCTTTGAGAGCTCTACACCACGAGCTTGCTGTGCATGCATGATATTGATGAAGTCTTTTTTAACTTCTGGCAAGTAACGCAGTGTTAAGCTGACCGCATAGGCGATCTTGTAGGGAACACCGATACGGTTGAGGCTCGCTGCAAACTCAGTTGGATGCGTTGTGAAGACAAAAATCAACGCTATCGGGAACATGCTCATGTATTTGAGCGTCACAGTAACCAAGTAAAACAGAGTCTCTTGGCTCAACGAGTAGTTACCCGGCAATGTCAGCAATAAGGTTTCGCTGCCGATGAGCTCAGTACCTTGCTGTGGAGCCAATAGATACATGAACAGAGCATTTAGGCTTAATACACTCGCCGTTCCTAATAACAAAGGCTTATACACGCGTACAGGCACATTGGTCAGCTTTAGCAGGTATAAACCAGTCACAATTAGCAGTGCAATCAATCTTAGGTCGAACGTAGTTAATACCACGGTTACCCAAGCTAAGAAGAGTGCAAATTTGGTGATGCCGTTAAGTGCATGAAGCGGTGATTTTGTATCAATGTAATTGATGCCAAATTTTACTTTTGATGCGTTCATTGAGCGCTTTTCTCGTAGTCGATGAAGTACTGCATGAATGCGTTGGTGTCGTCGATTTTCATCATAGTCGCGAGTTCATAAATGCTGGTGGTACAAAGATTTGCGCGTTCTAACAGCGATGGCTGACTGAATACTTCCGTCATCGCGGCATTGGCAATCAGCTTGCTGTCAGCAATGACAATTGAGCGTGTGGTGTACTCTAGAACAAGGTGCATGTCGTGTGAAATGATCACGACGGTGATACCTAACTCGCGGTTAAGCTTTTGGATAAACGCCAGCATTGAGGTGTAGTTGCGGTAATCTTGACCCGCTGTTGGTTCATCCAAGATCAGAAGCTCTGGCTCCAATACTAAGATCGAAGCGATCGTTACGCGTTTTTTCTGACCGTAGCTTAGCGCTTCGATTGGCCAGTGGCGGAACTTGCTCAAGCCACACAGCTCAAGAACGTTTTCCACCTTCTCTTTGATTTCCTGCTCTGCAACCCCACGATTACGCAGACCGAATGCAACTTCATCAAAAATCATATGATGAGAGATCATATGATTTGGGTTCTGCATCACGACACCGACTTTCTGGCTTCTTTCAAAGATAGAAAGCTCAGATAGGTCTTCACCATTTAGATAGGAAGAGCCTGAATCGGCATCGATCACACCCATGATGAGTTTAGTGATGGTAGATTTGCCTGAACCGTTTTTGCCTAAGATTGAAACGAACTCACCCTTACCAATCTTAAAGCTGACATCTTCGAGAGCGTTCTTTTCACCATCGTAAGAGTAAGTCAGGCCGTGGACCTCAAGCAAAGGTTGGTACTGCTTCTCGGCAACTGGAGTCGGGCGCTCTGCAAACCAAGCCTGAACCGCAGGGCGGAATCTTTTGTAATCGAGAGCTTTGAGGTTTGATAGCTTATCTTCACTGGTCAAAGGTGCTTTCGCTGCCTTCAGAGCAGATAAATAAAGTGGTTCACGAATACCGTGTGTTTCAAGCAGTTCAGAAGCTAAGATTTCATCGGGTGTCATGTCCGCGACAATTTCACCGCGCTCCATCAAGATCACTCGATCGATATCGCGATGTAGTACATCTTCAAGGCGATGCTCGATGATGACTATAGTCTTGTTGGTTTCTTTATGAAGTTGGTCGATGATTTCGATAGTCGCTTTACCCGTTTTCGGGTCAAGGCTAGCCAAAGGTTCATCAAACAACAGGATGTCAACGTCATCAACTAAGATGCCCGCTAATGACACGCGTTGTTTCTGGCCGCCGGATAAATCATGTGGCGAGCGATCAAGCATATCTGCTAAGTCGACCATTTTTGCTGTCGACTTAACCAGAGGGTACATATCAATGTTCGACACTAACTGATTTTCCAGTGCGAATGCGATGTCTTCGCCAATACTCAAACCGACAAATTGGCTATCAGTATCTTGTAATACTGTGCCAACCTGCTCGGTATAGTCGTGCATAGAAAAATCAGAAATGTTCTTACCGTTGATCTCTAGAGAGCCAGTCACCTCACCTTTGATAGCATGAGGAATCAGACCGTTAAGGCATTGACCTAGGGTAGATTTACCACTACCGCTTGGTCCAATAATGACGATTTTCTCTCCTTTCTCTATCCTTAGATTGATATTTTTTAGCGTCGGTTTATCCAGCGACTCATATCTAAAAGAGAAGTTCGAAAATGCTATAGTCATTATCGCTTATGCCTCAGTCAGGTTACGGCTTTGTTTGTTGCGTTTAGCGACTGATTTTAGGATCAGTAAGCCAACAACAGCGATCAGAACGGTGTTACCCGCAGCAATGATAGAGAGTTGAGTGAAGACTTTAGTAACCGGTTCTGCATAAAGGATGGTATCTAGGAATGCAGAGCAGCCGTAACCAACCACATTACCGGCAAGGGCAAGTACCACAAACAGCGCGAAGTCCTTCATAGGCAACTCACCTTGCTGAAGGCGGTTCTTGGTCAACATCGGGAATAAGCCGATAACCATGCCTACGATACCTGAGCCTAAAACCCAAGTTAACCACACACCCCAGCCTGCGAACAGATCCGTTACCCAGTGACCGATAAAGCCAACTAAGAAGCCAACAATAGGGCCGAACAAAACAGAAAACAGTGCTAGAACTGCCATTGCTGGTTTCAATGTCGTGTTAGCAAACACTGGGACACCAAACATAGGTAAACCACCAATGCCGTACAGTGCCGCGCCAATGGCGATAACGACCACTGTTTTAGCTGAAAAGTTCATAGATAACCTCGAATTCTGAAAAATAAAGCAAAATAAAGAATAAATATTCGCCATTATTAATATGCGTCTCAATGAGAACGTTTTTTGGGCAAATATAAAAAATAAGGCGCGCATTATACAGTAGAACCCTTCCATAAGGGAAGATAAGTGTCTAGATGTCTAAAATTCCACTTTAGTAGGCTAATGTGGCGTAAAAAGCACAACTTTATGGTTAATCAAGCAACAAAAAAGCCAGAGCGAGTCTGACTTTTTCATTCGTCTTAACAATGTGTTAAGCGGGTTCGTCATGTACCTTTGATCGTTTAGTGGTCTAGGTATAGATAGTTTTGCCAACTCTTCATGCGAATAAGGACCTTGCGCATGATTGAAACGTGGGTGAAGCTGTCAGAATAAACGGCAACTTCAACCGCGGTACCCATAGGTAAATGGTAGTCAGACAGGTCATCAGTGATGCTCAATTTAACAAACACACGACCACTAGTACGCAACGCATCAGTACCTAGAAGCGCGCCTCTAGCTTGGAATTGGCTCTCACCAATAGCTGGAATCACTTCATCAATACGTCCTTTAAATATTTTTCCTGGCAATGCTCTAAACAGGAACTCAGCTTCGTAACCCGGTTGTAGGCGTTGTAAGGAGTTCTGTCTAAATGCAGCGGTATAGAACTGAGCTTCAGTGTGAACAAACGTCATCACGGGAGCTAAAGGAAGTGGTACTGCCATTACACCTGGGCGTAATGCTAGTTGCGTAACGTATCCGTCAGTGGGAGCTCGAACCACGGTTTGTTCTAAATCAAACTGAGCTTTACGTAATTCAGCTAATAAGCTTAAAACCGCTGTATTCTCGCCACCTATTTCAGAGTCCAAGGCGATCTTTGTTTGTTCTAGGTTTGCATCTGCAACTTTCACGGCCGCTTCCGATGCTTTGTAAGCTTGTCTGCGAGTATCCAATTGCTGCTCGGTAAAAGCGCCACTGTCGTAACCGCGCTTGTAACGAGAAAACTCACGTTGAGCTTTATCTCTTTCCGCGATGGCTTTGATTTTTGCAGCCTCAGCTTCAGCCACTTCAGATTCCATTCCAAGCGCACCTTGGCTTGCTTCCTTTACTTTAGCTTCTAATCTTGCAACTTCAGCTTCGAATGGAACTGGGTCGATTTTGAAAAGAATATCCCCTTCCTTCAGAGGTTTGTTTGCCTCTACTGGCACTTCGATAACTTTACCCCTAACGCCTGAAACGACTGGCGTTGTTGAGTAAACTTGATTACCAATTTGCGTGAAAGGGTGGTTGTAGTTCATCAGTAGGATCAAAGTACCTATGATGACGACACCACCAAGAACGGCGGTAGGCACGGTCCATTTATTGAGCGGTATATTGAACACCTTGAAAATGGTGATACAAAGCGCCGCATAGGTCATTATCAGCAGTAAATCCATTACTTAGCCTCCTGATCTTGAACGTTGTTTGTCTCTTTCTCTGGACTGCTTTGCTCAGCACCTGCTTGCTTGAGCTGTGCGATTTCTTCCTGAAGAGTACTCACTTGATCGATGAGAATATCGACGCGATGATGAATATCGTGTTGTTCTTCTTCTAATTTAGCGAAGCCCCAACCACGATCTTTGCGCCATAATGTTGCCCAAATCCAAAGAAATGGCCAAATAGTATGTAAGGTGAATAGGCTAACCCAGCCTGAGACGTGAATAGCATCTTGATGAGGGTGATTGCGTTCTTTCGCAATTTCATAGGGAATATCGTGAATAACGATGATGCCGTAAAAGATTACTAATGCTACGAAAATAAGTAAGCCGAGCGCAAAGTAGTCTAAAAACATAACAGATCCTTGTAATGTTAGATATTAGTTATAAATATACTACGCTATCATCCAAGTAATTGTTATAAAAATGATTTACCGAGTTGAAAATAATGTGTTGTCGCTTCTAATGCGAATAAAAGCATTGATGAATCTTATGAAATCTCATCGCGTTTGAAGAGGCTATTTCGGCTTTCTGGTTGGTATTTAAGCTGAAATGATGACAGTTAAGATTCTGAATGACGGGCATAACCACAAGGGACAAATACGGATGTATATAGGTGAATTGGCGGCCATTGGCGCTGCAATTGTGTGGGCATGTGCGACATGGATCTATGGGCAATTTGGACATCGCTTCTCTGCGATGCAATTTAACATTGTTAAGGGTGTAGTGGCGTCAGGGATGATGTTGCTGGTGATGCCTCTTATTCCGATGCCGGAGTTTGAACTGAGTACCAACCATTTTCTGATATTGGCAATTTCAGGTGTGATTGGCATTGCGATTGGAGATAGCGCCTATTTTGCGGCGTTGAAAAGAATCGGTGCCAATAAGACGCTGTTACTGGAATCTTTAGCCCCGCCTCTTTCTGGTGTGCTGGCATTAATGTTCTTGGGCGCTGTATTGACAGTGCAAAGTTGGCTCGGTGTCGTGATTACAACACTAGCGGTGACCTTCGTTGTCTTCCAGCCATCAAAATCGGCGAGCGGTGAATCGAATAACAAAGCGCAGTGGGGTGGCATTGGTTATGGGCTTGTGGCGAGTGTCTGTCAGGCATCTGGTGTGGTTATTTCTCATTACGCGTTAGTGGCGGGTGATATTCCACCATTGTTAGGTGCTTTGATTCGCCTGACGATTGGCGTGTTTGCTGTGATGCTGATTATCCCTTTCGTTGAAAAGAAGCCGTATTCATCGATAAAAAGAGATTTATGGGAAATGACCAAGCTCGATAAACTGTGGTTACTAGGAGCAATCTTTGTCGGGACGTTTCTCGCTCTATGGCTTCAACAAGTGGCGTTGAAGAATGCTAACCCTGCGATTGCACAAACGTTGATAGCGACCAGCCCGGTCTTTATTTTGGTGATTTATGCGCTGAAAGGGGAGAAGGTGTCAAAGCAAAGCGTCATCGGGACGCTTGCTGCCCTTGCTGGAATATCTCTGTTCTTTTATCAATAAGATGCAGGCTTACCTACAGACCTACAGACCTACAGACCTATATGCCACTACTCTGTACACACTTGATTACGGCCGTTGGCTTTAGCTCGGTATAGCGCTTTATCCGCACGGTAGAAGGTGCGTTGAGTATTCTCTCCGTCACGATGCAAAGTGATACCAATACTCACGGTCAAACCACGCTCCCCAAGTATTTCATGCCATCCAAATTGGAAGATGCGCTCTCGATAATTTTCAGAGTGCATTTCTGCCTTCGGAAGATCAGTGTTCTCTAGAATGACGAGGAACTCTTCTCCACCAAATCTGACACATGACGCGCCTCTAAACTTAAAGTATGAACGTAGCTCTTGAGACACACTAACAATCGCTTTATCGCCCACTAAGTGACTCAGTTCATCATTGATAGACTTGAAGTGGTCAATATCAATAACCATCAGTGCGAAAGAGGTATCGTGCAACAACATGTCTTTCAATTTCACATCTAACCAGCGACGGTTGTGTAACCCTGTTAATGGATCGGTGAATACGTCTTGTTGAAGCTGAGCCACCGCATTCTTGTGTTGTTCCGTTGTCTCTTTCAGCTCTTTGTTCTCTTGTTCAGAGAGAATGAGTTTGAGTTGTAATTCAAAACGGGACAGGCGGCGTAGTTGGCTTGCACCGAGTTCACTGATCGGGATCTGCTTCATCAGATCGGTTTCAATTCGGTAGCCTTTTTTCTCATAGCTTAGCGCTTCTTGAAAACGCCCTTGATTCATACACACATCACTCAGCGAATCGTAGAATCGTTTTGCAAGTACTGGCGACGAGTAGGCTTTCACGCGTTTGTCTGTGCTCGACAAAATCATGCTCGCGTAGTCTTGCTTGCCGGTTGCACTTAGGCAATGTGAGAGCTCTAGACGAGTCATGGTTGCAAGCCAGCTTGCTTGAGTGCTGTTGGCTGGGTATTGAACCTTAGACAGACAGCGTAGCGCTTCATGGTGTTTTTTCTTAGCGCGCAGCACCTTTGCTTGGTAAAGCAGTATTTGAGCTGTGAGCAACTTGTCACTGACCAAAATACTCAGTTCTTCGCACTCATTCAGTAAATCGCTGGCTGCTGTAATGCGATTGAGTAGAAGTAGGCTTGCTACCATATGCAGCTTGAATTTGAGGCGAAGTGAGCGACTGCTTATCGCATGGTCTATGCTGCTGATTTTTTGGTAGTAACGAAGTGCTCTGTTGTGATCGCCATAGGAATCACACAGGTTGCCCATGCCTAAAATAGCTAATACATACTCATCGATATGACCGTGTTCAACCGCGATAGTCGATGAACTGACGAATTCATTGAGTGCTGAGGTGTAATCACCAGTTTCAACTAAGCGGTCACTTAAACTGGTTTTGACTGTCAGAATATCTTCGATATCGGCAGGAAGGTGGAGCAGATCGAGTGCTCGTCTCAACTCTTCGATACTGGTTTGATTTTGTTGTAACTCGGCACGGTATTCAGAGCTAATGATATAGCAGTGCGCTTGCTCTGTTTGCGTTGTCGAAACGTGCTGACGAATGTGGTTCCAGAAGATGATCGCTTCTTCACCTGATACTGATGAAGGGTCTAAACCGGCGTCTGTGATCTTGCTTAATAGAGTTTCCATTATTCTATTACCTCAGCATCGTCTTCTTCTAATTGTTCAAGCGTGAACGGGAACGTCAAAATATCATTGAGGCTGACGGTCGGTTTCGAACCCTTTAGTCCTTTTCTATGCCATGGATAGATATCAAGCATGGTGCTGAGAGTTTGGAAGGTTTGCTCTGCGGCTTCGCCTTTTTCGGAAAGCATAAGGGCCACACGTTCAGAACTTAGCCTTGCGATGAAGTCATTCTGGTTACATAAAGCATGAGCAATCTCGGTACAGACATCTAAGTAATCAGTATCGACATGATGGAACATAATGATGCTGTGGTTTGAACGTTTAAGCTCTGTCTTGAACAGCACCAACTTTTCCCACCAAAAGGTTTCAGAGACAACGTAAGAGAGGTGCTTTTCAGGATCGTACTCGTGCTGACCGCGAATACGATTAATCAGTTTTCGTGCTCTCTGTTCAAGTTGGCGTTTTGAACTGCGTGCTTTGTCCAAACCGACACGTGTCGTTTGCTCTTTGAGCATGCCGATAGAATATTGACGGTACTTTTTAAAGGCGACGAGCGCGGCTTGGAAGTCTTGGTTTTCTTCCGCCACCAAGGATTGTTGGTAACAGATTTGGCTCAGCAACTCGCCATTATCGAACTCGTTTGCGGATTGTTCTGCGAGCCTCAGTAATTCCGCCGCTTGTTCTGGTCTTTTTCTCAGGAGCTCCAATCTAGCTCGGCTGATGTATGAGTGCGCCTTCATCCAAACTAGGTTGTGTTCAACTGCCAGATTGTGCGCTTTGGCCGTGGCGCGCTCCGCGTCATCTAAGCGTTCAAGACCAAGTAGGGCAAGGCCTCGAAAGTCCCATACCTCTGCATGCCAAGTGTTATCTTTATGGTCTTTTAATGCTTCTTCTGCACCGTCCAATACCGACAGCATTTCAACATAGTTGTTGAGCAGGTAGTAATCCCACGCAAGCAGTATTCTGGCTTTACCCTCTAACCAACCAATGCGGCTGTTGTTAGCAACTTTAACGGCAAGCTGGTGGGTAGAACGTGCAAGTTTATATTCGTGGGTCATCCGCCAAATATTGCCAAGGCCAATGAGGCATTCAATTTGAATTTCGACTTCATCAACCAACGCGGACTGCTCTAAAGCATTGATCCAGAAATGTTGGGCGGAATAGTACTTGGCTTGTCCCCAGAACTGGAGCGCGTGTAAATGGAGGATTTCAGGGAGAAAAAGGTCGGTATCTAATCGGCTTTGGCGCTTGTAGGCTTCCTTGATGTATTTTAAACCTTTTTGGTAATCCATCAGGCTCCAGCTACATCTTGCCATTAACATTAATGACTGGATGGCACCCTCTTCAAACAGAACTTGCTCTGATCGGACTAGGCACTGTTGGGCAATCTCTAGGATCACCGATGGCTCAGAGTCGACACGAGTTTTGAGTTTTTCTAATTCTGTTTCAAGAAGGTACTGATTTTTGTCCAAGACTTACATCCATGATTATCGAACATATTGATAACACAATCATTATAAGAGTGTAATTTGAGATAAGCACCAATTATCTTTCGTAGAGCGTCAAAGGAACATCGATCTTTTCTAATTATGGGTGTTACCTCATGTTGTCGCTTTAAAATCAATGAGTTCCCGAATAATTACCTAGAGGCTTTGTTGCTATGAAAGTAGTTGCTTTAGAGTTAATGGCAGCTCCCCTACGCCTAAGCGTTGTGCTGCCGTGAGCCCTTGCTTATCTTGGTAGCACAGATTGTGCCAAGCTCTAAATATGTCGAGCAATGGAAGAATGCCCCCAGGACGAAGCTTACGTCTGGGCTCATTAATAAAGCTATCAAATAACAACTGAAAGCGCTGTTGATAGAACTTAGTTTGTTGAATTGAGGCTGTGTTAAACCACTGTTTTGGTTCTGGATTGTTACCGGTTAGGTAGCAGATACCTTTCTGGTTATCACCCTGATTGGCAATAGCCCAGCGATCTCGCCACCAACTCATGTGAACGATGTCGATCTTTTCAAAACTTTGGTCGTCTTGCCAGCCTGAATCTTCTTCGACATACATGAGGTCAATATTTTGACTCTGAATGCGCGGCAAACATACACTTAAAGCGGCAGATCTTAGTAATGGATCTTGTGGCATATAGATGGCGACATGCTTGTCTTCGTTACACATATCCAACACATGTAAGAAGTGAGCATAAGAGGTATAAGGCGGTCGAATGAGAGCGCCTTTTGAAGGGTAACTAAATGTGGTGAGGTTACCCATAGGGTCCTCAACGTTACCTCTCGCAAGAATCACTTGGTACTGCTGTTCAATGCGCTCTTTTAGTTTGTCAGAGGGCTGAGGCAGTTCGAGATTTGCTTCTGAAGAGTGCTCTTTGGATACAAATCGTGCCACATCATCATAAGGGTTATGGTCGACGTTTCCTGATGGTTCTTCATTTTGAGAGTAGTTAACGTGTTGGCAAAGTATATAGCCAGAATGCGCCTCGCCCGTCGCTATCCACACCACACCGTTGTTACTTTGTGGTTGCAGACGCTGGTAGTGAGATGCGAACTCGTAATCTTTCGCATGGTTAACCCATCGTGCATCGATCATCGCTAATTTACGACGACAACGGCTCGCGATATGGTCAACATGATCATAGAAAGTCTTTGGGTTGATCTCTAATTTTCGGCAGATTTCACGTACGGAATAGCCCATGAACAGTAAGCCCATGAGGTTCTCTTGAAATTGGAGTTTTTTATTGGATCCAGACCATTTATCAACGAAGGTTGTTTGGCAGTCTTTGCATCGATAACGCTGCCTGTCGCCACTGTAGCCGAAGGCATGATAAAGATGTTTATGGGTATGAACCGATAAGCCGAAGTTATCGCAATCATCATTACGACAAGCAGGGAGCCCGTCGCTGTGAAGTTGTCTTAGGCGATGAAGTTCGCTTAACACTTCACGATTGTTAAGTAAGGGGGGGAAAGCTCCACATTCACGACAAACCATCGCTGGACGCTTAGGGTTCGCGTGTTGCAAAACATACCGTTTCGCATCGCTCAAGCCAAAGTTGTCACACGCCAATGTTTTACAAAAGTTGAGTTGCAAACCATCCGCATCTTTTGGCAGCTTGTCGTTAGACACGATCTCCCCCTCGGGATTATTTGAGCAGCCAAGCGAGCCTGGCTGCGGGGTAACGCTTTTCAATGTATCTTTTATCAAATCGTTAGATGTTGATTGCTGTCTCTAGAGCAACTTTCATCATGTCGTTGAAAGACTTTTGACGCTCTTCAGAACTTAGTTTTTCACCACGGATGATGTGGTCAGATACTGTTAGGATAGTTAGTGCTTTAGCACCAAGGTCTGCAGCAACGCCGTAGATACCAGCCGCTTCCATATCAACACCTAGGATGCCTAGCTTTTCCATTTTTTCGAAAAGGTCAGCTTCTGGAGTGTAGAAAAGGTCTGCAGAGAATACGTTACCAACTTTAACTGGAACTTCTTGTGCACGAGCTTGGTTTACTGCTTCTTCTAGAAGACCGAAATCAGCGATAGCAGCGAAGTCGTGGTTGTTGAAACGAATGCGGTTTACTTTTGAGTCAGTAGATGCACCCATGCCGATAACAACGTCCATTAGTTTAACGTCGTCACGTACCGCGCCACAGCTACCTACACGAATAACGTTTTTCACGCCGAACTCAGCGATTAGCTCGTGTACGTAGATGCAGCATGATGGGATACCCATACCGTGGCCCATTACAGAAACTTTCTTACCTTTGTAAGTGCCTGTGTAGCCAAACATGTTGCGAACGTCACAAACTTGCTTCACGTCATCAAGGAATGTTTCTGCAATGTATTTTGCGCGAAGCGGGTCGCCCGGCATAAGTACTGTTTCTGCGAAATCACCAGCTTGAGCATTAATATGAGGTGTAGCCATGGTCGTTCTCCAAAGTTTAAACGGTAATTATAGGAACAGGATTTAATCAATTACCGATTCTGTTGAATTGAATTCGTTTTGTTGAGGCAATATTAGCGAGTTAGAACGTGGCTCCATGAGACTTTAGTCACAAAATAGGTCTGCCATTATAGTTTTATTAATGTTGATAACCAAATATGTTGAAAGCGTAAAGGCAATCGATTTTGTATGGGTAAATTGCAAGTGAATGAGAAGAAAAGGCTTACATATAAACTTGTTGCCTATTAGTTTCGAGACAACAATACGTTGTAGAGACGTTTGATCAGAGATAATCTAAACTTTGATAAAAGACAAACCAAGGATTTGTATGTCGTATTGCGTTAACTCGACGCCTTTGCAGTCAATGAAAACACGACTCCACAGGGCGGCGTCGCTTGTTGTAAGAACTACTTTGCTTGCCAGCGGGATAGCTTCATCGTGGGTGTCTGCTGCAACCTTTGAATTGCCACCAACGGAAAGCCGCATTGTGGGCAGAATCCAGCAGCATGAAGTGGCGGCGGGCGAAACCTTGGCCATCATTGCCAAGCAATACGATATTGGTTTTCTCTCTTTAATGGCAGCCAACAAAGGGGTGGATCCTTTTCTTCCCGCGGAAGGCTATGTGTTAAGCATTCCAAGCCGCTTGATTTTGCCTGACACCCCAAGAAAGGGGATTGTCATCAATCTTGCTGAGTTAAGGTTGTATTACTTTGAGCCTGAGAAAAATCAGGTGCATGTTTTCCCTGTCGGCATCGGTCGAGTGGGGCGTGATACTCCCGAGATGATCACCAAGATAAGCCAAAAAAGACCGAATCCAACATGGACGCCACCAAATTCAATCCGCAACGAGTATCTTGAAAAGGGCATTGAATTACCGAGAGTGGTTCCTGCCGGGCCGGAAAATCCATTGGGAGAGTACGCTTTGAGGCTTGCTTATGGCGCTGGCGACTATTTGATCCATGGTACAAACAAAGATTTCGGGATAGGTTTACGAGTTAGCTCTGGTTGTATCCGAATGGAACCTAAAGACATTGAGTGGCTGTTTGAGCAAGTGAACCGTGGTGAACAGGTCACCATTATCAATGAGCCGATTAAGGTGTCATTAGAGCCTGATAGAAGTGTGTTTGTAGAAGCGCACGAGCCATTAACTCGAAGTGATGGTTCAAAGAAATCATTACAGATCCCTGTGGAACTAAAATGGTGGCTTGAAGACGCAGAACTGCCAAATTCAAAGGCGAAAGCGGTTATCTTTGCTCAAAACGGCGTACCTGTAGAGATAGCACCACCTGTGATTGAGTTTTAATTCGATTGCCTCTTCTGCAACAAGGGGCGGTTTTATCTTGTTTACTCGCATTAGTGTCACCCAAAAAAAGCACCACATCCGATAAGAAGTGGTGCTGTCTATATACTGCTTTTTGCGACTTATTTAATCTACAGCTTAATCGCGATTAGATCTCAAACTACTTAGTGTAAGACTCAGCGATGTTGTCGATGCGTTCGTTAGCACGATCCGCTTCTTCTTTCGCTGCCATAGCGGCTGCTTCTGCTTCTTGAGCCTTCATTTCTGCGGCTGCTTTGTCACTCTTAAGTGCTTCAACTTCGCTTGTAAGTTGAGCCACTTGGTTAGTTAGTTGATCCATTTCTGACACTGCAGCTTCTTCTGGTTCTGAAGAACAACCGGCTAAAATGAAAACTGATGCTGCAGCTGCGATTAACGTCTTATTCATAAGAACTCCTTGCTTATTTATCATCAAAA
This sequence comes from Vibrio sp. 10N.239.312.D08, assembly GCF_041466145.1. Lineage (NCBI taxonomy): Bacteria > Pseudomonadati > Pseudomonadota > Gammaproteobacteria > Vibrionales > Vibrionaceae > Vibrio > Vibrio sp. 10N.239.312.D08. The sequence continues at coordinate 26,233 of NZ_JBFSSD010000007.1, forward strand.
GATGCGCTATACATTCTTTATCATATAGTCGCTTCATTAATGATTGTAGCGACTAATTTTTTAACTGCAAAAACAATAACTAAAGAAATTGCTAAATTTTTGAGGTAATTAGCTAAGTATCACGTTGTGTCTCATTTATGAGATGAAGGATTTAGAGACGACTTGAAGGTGTTTTTGGAGAGCTATCCCTTTGCTAGCAATGCATACGTTGTTCTAGCTAAAGATAGATAAAGGGATAAATTTACTGTGATCTCTATCCTTATAAAGTACTTTCGCGGTATCATGTCACGTTAAATTAATTTTATTCAATACCATCATGACTGGAGAGTCCTTTGCACTTTAAAGATTTAGGCTTAGATAACCGCTTACTGAAGAACTTAAAACATTACGACTTCAAGAAGGCGACAGAGATCCAATCAAAAGCGATCCCTGTTGCTATTGCTGGTAAGGATCTATTGGCTTCATCAAAAACGGGATCAGGAAAAACATTGGCGTTTGTGTTGCCAATGATACATAAAGCATTAAAAACAAAAGCGTTTTCTGCTAAAGATCCTCGTGGTGTAATTTTGGCTCCTACTCGTGAGCTAGCGAAGCAAGTTTACGGCGAACTGCGTAGCATGCTTGGTGGTCTGTCTTATGAAGCGGCGCTTATCTTAGGTGGTGAGAACTTTAACGACCAAGTTAAAGCACTGCGTAAGTACCCTCGTTTTATCGTTGCGACTCCAGGCCGTCTTGCTGACCACCTAGAACATCGTTCATTGTTCCTAGATGGTGTTGAAACGCTAATCCTTGATGAAGCGGACCGTATGCTTGATCTGGGTTTCGCTCCAGAACTTCGTCGCATTGCCAATGCAGCTAAACACCGTCGTCGTCAAACGTTGATGTTCTCTGCAACGTTAGATCACGCTGAAGTAAATGGCATTGCAAATGAAATGCTAGACGCACCTAAGCGTATCTCTGTTGGTGTTTCTAACGAGCAACACTTAGATATCACACAGAAATTCTACTTATGTGATCACCTAGATCACAAAGAAGCGATTTTAGACCGTGTACTGGAAGAAGCTGAATACCGTCAGGTAATGATCTTCACAGCAACACGCGCTGATACTGACCGTTTAACAGATAAGTTGAACGAGAAGAAGCTTAAAGCGGTAGCACTGAGTGGTAACCTAAACCAAACGCAACGTAATGCTATTATGAGCCAGTTCGAGCGTGCGGTTTACAAGATCTTGGTAACTACCGATGTTGCTTCACGTGGTATTGATATTCCAAACGTGAGCCACGTTATCAACTTTGATATGCCTAAGCACACCGAAGAGTACGTGCACCGTGTAGGTCGTACTGGCCGTGCGGGTAACAAAGGCGATGCGATTTCTTTGGTTGGTCCAAAAGACTGGGACAGCTTCAAGCGTGTTGAACTTTACCTTCAACAAGATTTGACCTTCTCTGTACTTGAAGGCCTAAAAGGTAAATTCAAAGGCATTAAGCCACGTAAACCTGCGTTTGCTAAAGGCGGTCCTGCTAAGAAGAAGACCAACACTCAAGCGAAGAAAACGCCGAAGAAACCAGTTAAGCGCGATAAGAGCTTCCACCAAAATGTGGCCGTGGGTGATACCGTGTTTATCCCTAAGAAGAAAGTCGCACCAAAAGTGGACGACGAATAATCACCAGCCAGTTTTAAAGCGTTTGCTAGTAAAACTGACATAAATAAAAACCGCCAATATTAGGCGGTTTTTTTGTATCTCGACCTTGGCTCAGCCATTACTTTTCGATATTTAGTTAGAAATTGAACGTCGAGAACGAATACGCCAAGATGTGGTCGGCAATGTATTTGTGTGTGGCGGTGGTTGGGTGCGTCACGCCCCAGAATACATAACTGTCTGAACCATAGGTGGCACAGTCATTGGTTAAGCTGTGGCTTCGCAAGTAGTCCGCGGCTGAGCTTCGATTGATATTAAGACAAGCATCACTCGCGTTTCGAAAGCCATGTTGTTCTGGGTTATCGGTAATGCTGGCGAACAACGCACTTGCATCGAACAACACCACGTTTTTCCCCATACCTTGGTAATACTCGGCTTGAGCTTTGATGAACTGGTTGAATTCTAAGATCTTGCCACGAACTTTTATTATCTCTTGTTCGGTAGAGTATTTGAATTGAGGGGCTTTGGTTGCATCGGGTAAGGTGAACAGCAGGATATTGTTCGCACCAGATTCTGTTAAGCGGATCAGCGCGCTGCTAAAGTCAGCCTTTACATCGGCGACTTCTCGGTTGTAATTCATGAAGTCATTGAGGCCAAACTCTAAAGTAAACAGTGAGTTTTCCGGACGATAGTTTTTGGCGACTTTCATGTAGGTCAGATAAGAGGTGACTTGATCATAAACACCAGTCAATGCCACGTATTGGTTGGTACCTGAGGCGCCACCCACAGCCCAGTTATACAGAGGGACATCTTTCGCTTTTGCTAAATACTCCGTCCAGACTAAACCATTCGAAAAGTGCCCTAAAAACCACGAATCTGCGTTCGGAAAAACCCATTGTGAGCCATTAAATAGATTACCAGTGTCGGACAGGCTATCACCAAAGGTGACAATACGATTGATGCTACTGGCTTGAAAAGCGTTGTCGTTGGTCCAGATTGAGTGGTTGTAAGAGAAGCGATTATCTGCGGCAAAGTAGGTGATGTCAGCGGCGTCATGTTGGATGTCGAGCGTCTGTTCGCAACGTTGTTTAATTTCCGATTGCGGGGCATCGCTGTAGAACATGTTTTTGAATGAAACGGAAGACCACCAATATCCGTTGATCGTGTAGTAATCACCATTCTCTTTCTTTGCCCACTTCCAGTCGGTGGCTGGGGAGTCATGAGAGGCATCGGTTCGATACCAACATCTAACATATGAATAGGTCTCTGAGCCTTGTGCACTGAGTACTTGTGCAGATGTAATCGATTCAGGTGTTGGTATTGAGTCTTCAGCGGCATAAGCGCCAAAAGGCAGGGCTAACGTGAGTATTAAAGCCGTATTTTTCATCACTGTATTCTCTTTTATATTTAGATGAGCCAAACAGAAACGCTGTTGCTTGATAAGTGGATAAGTGGATAAGTAAATAACTGGTAAGACCTATATCTAAAATCAATAATTAGCGTCAATATATTCAGGGTTGTGGTGTGTCGTTAATGGAATAAGCCTCAAGTTATCAACGAGTTTTGGTTGAAAAATACCTGTTTCCAAACGGTTATTTGTCGAATAATTTTGGTTTATTGAGAATGTTGAATTGATATTTGAGTCGGGATATTGAAAGAACAATCTCATCAACCTTAGTTAAATGTTAATTTAATCAATTGCTTATGTTTTTTTCTCCTGATTCTGTTTGCCTGATGTTCATCGCACCTGTTTAATTCAAGTTCGCCATCACAAATATCAAGTCGTTACATTCTGTTTTATAAAATCATCATCTACGGTTCTTTTACTCATCAGAGGTCTAATCTGTTTAAGGAAAGAGCATTGAAAAAGATATTAATTTGGACGATAGCCTGCCTATCCAGTTTTGGCGTATATGCCGGAACGAGCGCATCAGCATTAGAAGCCAGCGGATACACTGAAACGAAATACCCCATTATGTTGGTACATGGTCTGTTTGGTTTCGATACATTAGCGGGCGTTGACTATTTCTATGGCGTACCTGAATCCCTAACCAAAGATGGCGCGAACGTATATGTCGCTCAGGTCTCTGCAACCAACAGTTCAGAGGTCCGTGGTGAACAGTTACTCAGCCAAGTTGAAACGCTGTTAGCTGCAACAGGAGCAAGTAAGGTGAATCTGGTTGGTCATAGCCACGGTGGGCCTACGGCTCGTTATGTTGCGTCAGTTCGACCTGATCTTGTTGCTTCAGTGACCAGTATTGGCGGTGTGCATAAAGGTTCTAAGGTCGCTGATCTCGTTCGAGGGAACGTATCTGAAGGCTCTGTCACAGAAGGTATCGCGGTTAAATTAGCAGGTGGATTAACGACACTGATTAACCTTTTATCTGGTGGAACGGATCTCGACCAAGACGGCCTCGCTTCTCTTGAAGCATTGACCACAGAAGGCTCGCTAGCCTTCAACCAGTTTTACCCTGAGGGCGTTCCGACGTCTGAGTGTGGCGATGGTGAGTGGCAAGCAAGTAACGGCGTTTATTACTATTCATGGACAGGGTCTTCCACTTTTACCAACCTTCTTGATCCTACCGACGGAGCGATGACAATCCTAGGCTTAGCCTTCAACGAACCTAATGATGGCTTAGTAGGAGCATGCAGCGCGCATTTGGGCAAAGTGATTGGTGATGATTACAAAATGAACCACCTAGATGAGATTAATGGGTTATTGGGAATTCACCACTTGTTTGAGACAGATCCTGTAACTCTATATCGTCAGCATGCCAATCGATTGAAGTTGGCTGGCTTGTAGTCTGCAAAGCCGTTTAACAAGAAAACAAGGGAAGTATGATGAAAAAGACCGCCATTTTGTCGATAACCACGATAGCCCTGATGAGCACAGCGGCGGTCTTTTTATATCTAAATAATCAAGATACACATACTGACGACGAACAACGCGTCTCCTCATTGAAAGTCACCTCTCAGCAAGATACCGACATCGATAACGCATCAGCAAAAGACATGATGGAATATTTCGTGTCAGGTAATGCAGAATTAACCCTTGAAGATATTCGAGACAACGTGGCGAAACACCACGAACAAGCATCAACAACCGTGGTTGATGAAGCACTGTTTGCCAAATATCTTGAGTATAAGTCGGCACTGACATCGTTGGACGTGCAGTTCGGTACCACATCCATTTCCGCTGATGATCTACGTGCACTCAATCAAGCGCTCCTTGACCTCCAAGCTCAGTTTTTCAGTGAGAGCGAGATAAGTATTCTGTTTACGCACGACAACAGAATGAGAGAAATCGCCTTAGAAAAGTTACTTCTGAAACAGGAGGGATTAGAGGATGAAGAATACCAACAAAGACTCGAATCCTATCTATCTGAGCAACCTGATTATGTTCAGTCGAGTCACCAGAATCAGGTGTTACTCCAACAGCTCTCTAGCTCTGAAGGTCTCGATGAACAGGGTAAATACTTAAAGAGAAGCGAACTTGTCGGTGAAGAAGCAACCCAGAGACTTGAAGCACTTGATAAACAAAGAGCGGCCTTTGAAGACTCGTTAGAGGTCTACTTCGCAGAACGAAATGATGTCTTGAAAGATTCATTCCTATCAAAAACCGAACAACAAGAGAAGATTGCGCAACTTAGGACTGAACATTTCCTACCAGAACAGCTTAGAAGGGTAGAAGCGATTGAAAGAATTCGAGCGGCTGAATCTCGTCAGTAGTGTCTAAAAGCGAAAAACCAGCCATGATGGCTGGCTTTTTGTTTATCGGCGAGTTCTAAAGAGCATACAGCCTGAATCTGTTTGCCTTGAACTTCGTACCTTGAAGCCTATACCTTAAAGTAATCCAACTGCTGCTTCTGTTGTTCTGCTAGGTTAGAAAGCTCGTGGCTTGCTGCAGCGGCTTGAGTAATGCCGGTAACGTTTTGGCTTACTAGGCTGTAGATGTTTGAGATGTTACGGTTGATGTCTGAGGTTACTTGGCTTTGCTCTTCGGCGGCAGAGGCAACCTGAGTGTTAATCTCAGTCATGTCCGTTACCGAGTTAGCAATGCCTGAAAGCGCCGCGCTTACTTCACCTGCAAGAGTTTGGTTGTGTTCCAGCATAGATAATGAGCTGCTCATGCTTTCATTCGCGTTACCGGATTGAACCTGCAAACCTTCTATGATGGTTTGGATCTCTTTGGTTGAATCTTGTGTACGTGCCGCTAGCATTCGAACTTCATCAGCAACCACTGCGAAACCACGACCGCTTTCACCTGCACGAGCGGCTTCGATTGCTGCGTTAAGCGCCAGCAGGTTAGTTTGTTCAGAGATACTTTGAATTACCTCAATCACTTTACCAATCTGTTCAGAGTGCTCTTTTAGCGTGCCCACAACATTTGCGGCTTCGCTTAGCTGAATCGCCATCTGTTCGTTAGCTTTGTTGCTTTCATTAAACAAGCTCATGCTGTGTGTCGCCATTTCGTCAGCTTGCTTAGACGCTGAGTCGGCTTGTACTGCGTTCTCATTAACGTGTGCTGCTGTGCTTTCCAATTGGTTCACAGCAGAAGCAACTTGCTCCACCTCTTGCTTCTCTTGGTCTGAGTTAACGCTGGACTGTGTCATTACAGCCGCTAGCTCTGTCGACGCAGAAGCCACTTCGATACTGATTCGAGACAGCGAGCTTACCGTGTCACGCAGCTGTTCAACAGACTGGTTTACGTCTTGCGCTAGGCGTGAGATTTCGTTGTCGCCATACTCTTCTGCTTTAACTAACAAGTTACCTTTTGCTACTTCCCGCATCGTTTCTTGAATGTTGCTGATCGGCTTAACAATGATACCAGCCAGCGTCCAACTGATAATTAGAGCTACAGACAGGATCACCAACAGTGCAATGGTCGCAGTAGTCAGCGTGCTAGCGTGTTGCTGGCCGTTGATGTCGACCTCTTGAGTGGCAAGCAAGTTCAGCTTTTTAGACAGAGTATTGATCGCTTGCACCATTTCATTACCCGCATGTCGGTATTGGTCGATTGCGATCTGGTAGCGGTTTTCAAAATCTGAAGATAGTGATGCATCGCCGTGTTTCGCTCTTAATAGCGGAAGCATGGTGGTACGAGAAAAATCGACATAGTGATTCATCGCTTTGTTCATCGCGGCCACTTCATCTTGCATGCCTGGCACTGTGTCTAATGAATTCAGTAGGCGAGTATTCTGATCGCGTTTTTGGTTTAGTGTTTCAACCAATGTTTTTACGTCATCAGCATTGAATAGACTGTAAATCGCTTTGATGCGCATGCCATAGTTGTTGTCGACGATTTCGCTAAGTTCTTCTTTATGTAAGATTAACTGGTCGGTTGCTACTGACACATCTTTGAATGCACTTTCTAGTTTTTCACCACCGATAATGACACCGGCTAAAAGTAAGACAACGGAAAATAGTACGGGTATAAGAATTTGTATTTTGATTGATAAGCCACTGAGAAGTTGGCGCATGTAATGTCCTTCTTTGAATAAAATAAAAAGATGAGAATTATTATTATTAGAATTAGTTGGCGATTCTAACTAATGAGACTGACAATTCAATCAGTAAAGGCTTTGATTTCGTTATATGCGATAGGTATTTGATATAGATGGTTGTTTATTGTTCTAAATGGCGATAAAGGTGGATCTTTTTATCCATCGTGTTAGGGCTAATTGATTGATAAATAGAGAAATATATTGGTTAGTATTCGATATAAATAGGGAAGGAAATCTAGCTTTTTGGTGCTCAAACGATGGTGAGACCTGCATTCACTAACTGCATCTGATGGGGGCGCGACTATCAATTCATCGAGTAGGAGAGAAATTAGCCATTAATTTGTAGTTGTCATATAGGCTTCAATTAAGTGAAACACAACTGTCACATTCGGATTCTAAAGTAGGCCTCGTTCAAGCAAAACATTACGGCAATAACGCCACTAAAGGAAATTTGTGATGAAAAAGACAGTTATCGGTGCAATCGCACTACTAGGCGCTCTAACAGTGAATACAGCTTCAGCTAAAGAAACTATCTCTGTAGTTGGCTCTAACAGTGCTTCTCCACTGGTTGAAGTTTTTGCAGAAACCTACATGAATAAAGGCGAACCAGTGTTCATCGAAATTCAAGCACCAGGTTCTTCTGCAGGCATCAAAGCAGCAAAAAATGGAAGTGCTGACCTTGGTATCTCTTCTCGTGACCTAAAAGAAGAAGAGAAAACAGCTGACCTGAAAGAGCTAGTTATCGCTCGTGACGGTATCGCAGTTGTTGTTAACCCGAACAACGAAGTATCTGCTCTTACTGCTGAGCAAATCACTTCAATCTACAAAGGCGACATCACTAACTGGAAAGATGTTGGCGGTGCTGACAAGCCAATCGTAGCAATCACTCGTGATACTGCATCAGGTACACGTGGTGCATTCGAAGACATCATGAAGCTTAAGAAGAAGATTGGCGATAAGAAAGTATCGGCTATCTCTCAACGTGCACAAGTTGCAAACGGTAACGGCGCACTTAAAGTTTCTGTAGCAAGCAACCCATACGCTATCGGCTTTATCTCTCTAGGTACAGTTGACGAATCTGTTCAAGCTCTAACTATCGACGGCGCTGCTGCGACTGTAGACAACGTTAAGAACGGTTCTTACAAAGTTGCTCGTCCATTCCTAGTTCTTTACAAAGCAGGCGCTCCAACAGCTGAAACTCAACAATTCCTAGATTGGATGGTTGCAGATGAAGCTCAAGCTATCGCTGGTAAGAAAGGCTACATCACAGTTAACTAATCTTAACTGACTCAATCTTAATTATTGCTCAGCCTGCTTTAGGCTGAGCCTTTTCTTTCAACTTTGTTTATTTCGAGCTCTTATTGAGCCACAAAGTTTGAGATTTTATATATGACCATCGCAAATAGTGAAAAGCTTATGAATACTGAAGCGACTCAAATCAACAAGCCAAGTCTACGTGCTAAGAAGCGCATCGACTGGAGAGAAAGAATCTTCCACGGCTTGTTCTTATCGAGTGCTGTAATCGGCATCGTATCACTAGCCGTTATCGCTTACTTTATCGTTGCAGAGAGTATCCCTGCATTCCAAGAGGCCGGTGTTTCTGGCATCGTTCTGGGTGTTGACTGGTTACCTCCAGCTCTATTCGGTGTTGCAACTATGATTGTTGCATCGATTGTTTCGACACTTGGAGCTGTAGTTGTTGGTGTACCAGTTGGTGTATTAACCGCTATTTTTATTGCTGAGATTGCTCCAAAGCGTCTTGCAGATATTATTCGACCAGCAGTTGAGCTTCTAGCGGGTATCCCGTCGGTAGTTTACGGCTTCTTCGGTCTAGTAATTATCGTTCCAATGATTCAGAACGTTTTCCAAGTACCAGCGGGTAACACTATCCTGGCGGGTATCATTGTTTTGGGTATCATGATTCTTCCTACCGTTATCACGGTTTCTGAAACTTCGATTCGTGCTGTACCTCGCACATACAAAGAAGGTTCACTTGCACTGGGTGCTTCGAAAATCTACACGATTTTTAAGCTACTCGTTCCTGCTGCACGTTCAGGCATTATGACTGGTGTGATTTTGGGTATCGGCCGCGCACTTGGCGAAACGATGGCAATCATCATGGTTATGGGTAACGCGCCAGCAATGCCAGAAGGCATTTTGGACTCTGCTCGTACGCTAACAGCAAACATTGCAATTGAAATGTCTTACGCAAGTGGCGTTCACGCTAACGCACTGTACGCAACAGGTGTTGTACTTCTAGTGTTCATCATGATGTTAAATGGTGCTCTACTTTATCTTAACCGTGAAAAAGCGAAGTAGGCGAGGATAAGTAATATGGATCGCGTAAAACTAAAACAAGCACGTCAAACCAAAGATAACATCCTAAAAGGTTTTATCTGGGCAGCTGCAGCTGTAACCGTTGGTTTCTTATTCTGGATTATTTGGTACATCCTATCGAACGGTCTGCAATACGTAGATTGGAACTTCATCACTGACGATTACACTCGTACTGGTGAAGAACGTGGTATTTTCCCAATGATCATTGCCACGATCTACATGGTAATCACATCGATTGCGGTAGCCGCGCCACTGGGCATCATGACGGCGATATACTTAACTGAATATGCGAAAGTAGGTAGCCGATTGGTGAAAGTGATTCGATTCTGTACTGAGTCGTTAGCTGGTATCCCATCGATCATCTTTGGTCTGTTCGGTATGACCTTCTTTGTTTCGATTCTTGGTCTTGGCTTCTCGATTCTGTCGGGTGCACTAACGCTAAGTATCCTGATTCTTCCTGTAATCATTCGTACTACAGAAGAAGCATTGATGGCAGTGCCACAAACTTACCGCGAAGGCTCATACGGCCTTGGCGCTTCAAAAATCTACACTATCTGGCGTTTGATCTTACCAAGCGCAATGCCAGGTATCTTAACTTCGGTCATTCTTAGTATTGGTCGTGTAATTGGCGAATCAGCACCTGTATTTTTAACAGCAGGTATGGTGGCACGTGTTCCTGAGTCGGTATTCGATTCTGGCCGTACACTAACGGTTCACCTATATAAGCTGACAACAGAGCTATTTACTATCGATGAGTGGAACCAAGCCTACGGCACGGCGACAGTCCTAATCGTACTGGTTCTCTTGATCAACATGGTTACAAAACTGATTGCGAGACGCTTCAACACGGCAACTTACTAAGCTCATTAGCTGGCTCATAAATAAAGCGAGCCCCCGTGATAAAGAAAGCATCAAGTTAGACACGAATTTAAGAATTTAGAGATTACGAACATGAATAAATTTGATATTGAGAACCTAGATCTGTTTTACGGCGACAACCAAGCGCTTAAATCTATCAACCTGCCAATTCCAACTCGCCAGGTTACTGCTCTGATTGGCCCGTCTGGCTGTGGTAAATCAACACTATTGCGTTGTTTGAACCGCATGAATGACCTAATTGAAGGCGTTACGATTAAGGGTAAGCTGGATATGGATGGCACTGACATCTACGGTAATATCGATGTCGCTGACCTACGTATCCGCGTAGGCATGGTATTCCAAAAGCCAAACCCGTTCCCAATGAGCATCTACGAGAACGTGGCATACGGCCTACGTGCTCAAGGTATCAAAGACAAAAAACACATCGATGAAGTGGTTGAGCGCTCGCTACGCAGTGCTGCACTGTGGGATGAAGTAAAAGACCGTCTTAAAGCGCATGCATTTGGTCTGTCTGGTGGTCAACAACAGCGTCTATGTATCGCACGTACCATTGCAATGGAACCAGATGTAATCCTGATGGATGAACCAACATCGGCTCTAGACCCAATCGCGACACACAAGATTGAAGAATTGATGGAAGATCTGAAGAAAGACTTCACTATCGTTATCGTAACGCACTCAATGCAGCAAGCGCGTCGTATCTCAGACCGCACGGCTTTCTTCCTAATGGGAGAGCTTGTAGAGCATAACGAAACCAGCGTTATCTTCAGTGAACCAAAAGATGATCGTACTAAAGGTTACGTAAACGGTGACTTCGGTTAATCGACGATTTACGTGTGGTATTTAAGCGATTAGATACCTTTACACACTAACTGAAACGCAGGTTAGATAATCGAATAGAACAACAGAATTATCACTATAACTATAAGCGATGGAAGTTTTGCCCCACTATAGGTGGGGCTTTTTTATGTGTCTAAAAAATCCCCAATGTCGATGTGATTTTGGGCAGAGAATCCCATTTTTGTCGTCCTTCTCATGCTTGTGATAATGTTAAAGGTGAAACTGCGACCCGCTTAACATCTCATTTTCACTTACATTGATTGCATATCAAGCCTTCTGTATTTTTGCTTTATTCTTAATCGCCAATGGAAGGAAGCTGTGCCTGTTAAAGCCTTTGCAAAACAAATATCTGCGACACGCGACCATCGTCTGTTGGCTGAGTCTCTTTTTGACTATCTGGTTAAGGTACTTACTCCAAAAGGGATAGGAATATTTGCTGAACCGACGCCGGAGAGCGACGCATTACCGATTTTTTCTTATGGCGACCTAACCTCATTGGCGAGCTACCCCTCTACATTTTGGCCGTGGGTCTCACAGTTTGATACCGCAGACGGGGTTTTGCCAATGGCTATCAACACCTGCAAGTGGGAACACATGAAAGTGCTTGGTGGGGAGTCGTTTATCATGATGCTCGACAACGCACCTGCCTCCAGAACTTATTTAATTGTTCAAAATTGCAATGCTGAGAAGGTTAATCAAACCTTTGACCAAGATCTTGATGTGTTACAGCTCGCGGCTGCCCGTTGGCAATGTATTCGTGCCGAAAAGAACGCGGCGCTAGAAATCAAACACAGAGACACACGTGAAGCTCAATACTTAGATGAGATAAAGTTACGTGAGCTGTTTGTAGAGAACATGAAGCTGGTTCATCAGGTCGCGCTTGAGCTTTCTAACCCTGAGTCACTCGATGCTTTGTATAAAGCATCGGTTGAGGCTGTGCGAGACAGGTTAGGGTTTGATCGTGCGATCTTCATGTTGCTTGATATGAAAAAGCGTTGTTTCAGCGGCACTTATGGCACTGACGAAGCGGGTAAAACCAACAGTGAACACCACACTCAATACGATTTGCACCAACTTGAAGCGGAATACATTGAAGCGCTGTCTGATAACCATACTAATCTAGTCATCATCGATAATGCGCCCCTGTATACAGAAGGTAAGGTGGTCGGGCAGGGGTGGAATGGCATGCTTATCTTGCATGAAGGCGACAAACCTGTCGGCTGGATCGCCATGGATAACTACATTCATCGCTCACCGATTACTAACTATCAAAAGCAGATGCTTGAGTCTTTTGGCTCTTTGCTTTCTCAAATCTATATTCGCAAGCGCCAAGAGCAGAACATACGTATGTTGCACTCGAGTATGGTTGAGCTGTCCCGATGCGATAGCGTCAGTGAAGTCTGTAAGTCCGCGGTTAGTTTTGCGATTCAACATCTAGGTATCGATCGACTGGCTGTTTTCCTAACAGACAAAAAGTGCAGTTACATGCAAGGTACTTGGGGCACTGACATCAAAGGCGATATTGTCGATGAGTCCTATTATCGCTCTGAGCTGGTGGAACGTGACATTGTAGCCGCAGCTCGTGCTTGCCCTAATCAAGTTGCCTTTGAAGAATCAGTTCCTATCTACCACGATTTCAATATTGTGGGAGTCGGTTGGACGGCAATGACCATGCTCACCACCAATACGGGTGAGCCGATTGCGTTTATCGCTGCTGATAACCTATTAACTCGCAGTCCTTTAACCTCACAGCTTCGTGAGGTAATACGTATCTTTGCTTCGAGCCTTGCTGAGGTGCTGCAAAGAACCATGGCTCAAGAAGAACTGAAAAAGCTCAATGAAACATTGGAGCAAGAAGTCAGTAAGCGTACCCAAGAGCTAGAGTTGGCGAATGAGCAATTGGATATCATTTCTAAGCTAGATCCTCTTACGCGCCTTGGAAACCGCCGTATGTTGTCGCAGGTTCTAGAAGACTTGAACGGTGACGATCAAGGTGCCTTTGCCTTACAGAACGAAATTACATTTGGCTTGATTCTTGTCGACCTCGACCACTTTGGTTTGTACAACAGTGTCTATGGTCATACTGAAGGGGATGCGGCTCTGAGGACGGTAGGTGAGATACTGAATGCCCATGTTCACAATGATAAAGAAACCTTCTGCCGGATTGGCGGAGAGGAGTTTATGTTGTTGATGATTGGCACGAATCACTCAGAGACAAAGCAACGTGCAGAGTCGATTAGAAAATGCATTGAAGAGGCAAAAATCCTGCATTGTGAAAGTAGTACCAGCCCATATTTAACGGCATCCGTTGGCTATGCCTCGATAACGTCTGACCAGCATCAGTTCGATTTTGATTTGTTGTATGGCAAGGCAGATAAAGCCTTGTATCAAGCCAAAGACTCGGGGCGAAATCGAATTGTTTCTGCCTTAAAACGTAAAAAAGTCACAGCCTCTCTTTCTTAAAATAAAGGCCGTTGATCTCAAGATGATCAACGGCCTTTGTGCTTTACTGTTCTTGATGAACAGCGTCGACTAAAGATTTTCTAGCGAACTATTATGCTTTTTACTCGCAACTCTCTTGGGCTTCTTCACCGTTTTGATTGCCAGCTCAGGGCTCCATGTTTGGGCTGGTGAACCGGCTTCACCATAAAGGCTTTGGTTTAGCTTGGTGAGTTCGGCTTCAACGGTTTGTAACGTCTCATCACTTAGATCTGTATTTTCAGATTTCCATTGCTCAAATAAGGTTCTGGTCATCACGCCATCTTTCGTTCTTAGAGCTTCAATAAGCGCTTCTGCGGTATCTGATTGACGTTCAACAGTGTGTGTTGGTGTTGTCGTTACGCCGCGGCGTGACCAGAAGTAGAATGCCAATGCTGAGCTGATTAGCCACAAAGCTGCAAATAGGGCGGTGAGATAAGGCCAGATCCCAGGGCTATCTACAGTAACAACCGTCGGGCTTACTTGTTGGGCGGGCGTAGCAGTTACTGGTGGAGTGCTTGACGTTGCGCGATCACTTGCTTTTACCGCTAACTCTAGCCCCTGCGCTTTGCTTGTTTGTTCTGATTGCAAATCGGTGTTAAACCAAGCTTGAGACACATCAGGAAGCGAGATGTTTCCTGCCTCTTTCGGAATCAAGACTTGCTTGTAAACAACGACAGAATCACCTGACTGAGTTGTGCCAAATTGCGGCTTCTCTTCATAAACACGTACCGAATTAGGGTAGGTGATATTCAGTTTTGGCAGCTGGTGTTGCGTTAAGTTGCTAGCCGTCATCGTGATGGTACGAGTTAACGAATCACCCGCTTCCATTTCAATGGTTTGGTTGTCGCCTTCTAAACCATTACTATTTCCCAGTTGATTGCCTTGGCTATCTGACCATTGTTGAATCAGTTTGAAGTTTGATGTTGGTAACCACTCACCTTGGTAGCCTTTTGGTACGTCCTTCACAGTTACATCTAAGATTTCAACGGGCGTGTCGAGCTGGAACAGACGCGTTGTACTGGAGTTGTTGGTTGAGTAAACAACGGCTCCATTCAGCTTCGGTCCATTCAGCTTAAACTGTCCGGCCTTTTGTGAAGAGATACGGAAAGACTGTTGAACTACCGTCACCTCTTGTCCATTGAGAACATCTTGAAATTGCTTCGATTCACCAATAGGTTCCACATCTAAGCCCTGCGAGCTCGGTGGCGCTATTTTAGGATCTTGCAGCCTTCTTGGGTCAGCTTTGATGATGAGTTTTACATCAAGCTCAGCCACTTCTTCTGGGTACAGCGAGTTCTTGCTGAGATTAAGCTGGAACTCTGCCATATCATGTTGAGTTGGAGCGGCTTTGTTAATTGCAACATTGATGGTGATAGGCTTGGTTTTTGCCCCTTCAATATCAAAACTCGGGATTTGCAACTTACCCAAACGCAGTGGAGCAAGGCTAATGTTCCATTCACTTGATACCGAACGGCTGCCATTGACGATTCGCATCGACGACCCAAAGTTTGGTGTGCCAACATAGAAATCCTGCTGGAGCGCTGTTAGATCTAGAGCATCAGAGGAGACCTTTTCATCGGTTGCAACTCTAAGAAGGAACACTTCATCTTTGGTGACACTGTTATGTGAAACGCTCGCCACGGCGTTTGCAGCCAATGCTGAGCAGGACGAGAAAGCTCCCAACAACAATGTTAGGAGTACGGATAAAAATGGCTTGTTTAGAAATCGCATGGTTACCACTTTTTGTTCTGGTTGTTAGGAGCACTTTTTTGTCGTGCTTGTAAAATCATTTGCGCTTTAAGCAGTTGGCTCGGGTCACGGGCGCTTTCTACTTGCTCAAGTTTTCGCATGTCAGGGTCGCTCGACAGAGGTTGATCTGAGGTTTGTGCTACAGCTTGCTGACTACTTTGCTCACCATCTTCTTTTGAAGCTTGTTGTGCGCTAGCACTTTGAGGTGTAGCGCCTTCTTGGTCACTCTGTTTCGGCTGATCACTGTTACTTTGTTGCGTGGCTTGCTTGTCGTCTTGTTTAGACTTTTCAGAGTCAGAGTGATTTTCAGGTTGGCCTTGAGCTGAGTTTTGATCTTGGCGACCACGTTGATCTTGGTTACTGCTTTGATCTTGTGACTTGCCATTGTCAGCGGAGCTTTGTTGTTGATCCTGAGAGCTTTGCGAAGAATCATTTTGCTGACCTTGCTGACCTTGCTGACCTTGCTGACCTTGCTGACCTTGCTGATTTTGGTCTTTCTGGTCTTTGGAGTCAGAATCGCCTTGCTGTTGCTGTTGCTGTTGCTGTTGCTGTTGCTGTTGCTGTTGCTGTTGCTTCTGGGCTTGTTCGACGACCTCTAAGTTCTTCTTGGCATAAGCATGCTCAGGGTTGATTTCGAGAATACGTTGATACTCTTCTATTGCTTGATCGTACTTACCTTGTTGGGCTTGGGCGTTAGCAAGGTTGTAGCGAGCATCTTCACCAGAAAGGTCTTGCAGCGTCTGCTCTGCGGCTTCGAAATCACCGGCTTTGTATTGAGCAATGCCTTTCCACTCTTGTTGGGTGAACTGTTCAGCAGCTTGTTGGAAGTCCTCGTCCTGATACAGCTGATAGCCTACTTGATCATCGGTTTTCCACGGGTTCGCAAACGCAGTATTTGGTTGGCTAAAAGAGATAACTCCAGCTAAGGCACACCAAATAACGCCTTTTCTGAAAAGCCCAAGTGCAGGTAGCAATAGGAATGGCAGTAGCCAAAAGCCATTGTTGACTCTGGTGTTGAGTGAGTTATTGGTTTTGGTTACTTCTGTCGTAGTTGCAATGCGGTCGAGGTAGTTTGCGATGTGTTCGATATCTGAATTATCAAACTGAACTTCAGCAAAGGTACCACCATAGCTGCGTGTCAGATCGCGCATGTCCTTTAAGTTGGTTCTTGCTACTACCGTCTGTCCAGAGTCGCTTTGCAGCATCGACCCCGTAGGTAACGAGATTGGCGCACCGTTTTCACTCCCTACAGCTAGAATCGACAATGTCCAATCGTTGCCAGAGAGTAGGGAGTCGATCTGCTTCTTCTCTTGGTCATCGATGTCATCAGCAATCAATACCAAATCACCTTGGTAGATCTTCGCGCGAGTCATCATATCAATCGCAAGCTTAACGGCTGATGCGGCATCACCACCTTGATAAGGCATGATATCTGGCGATAGGTTAGGCACTAGGTTTTTGATGGTGTTGATGTCTGACGTTAGCGGGCTAATGGTGTAAGCATCCCCAGCATACGCCACCATGCCTGTTAGCCCTTCCCTCCATAATGAAAGCAGATCAAGAGCCTTGTATCGCGCTTGAGTTAAGCGATTCGGCTTAATATCGGTGGCATACATTGACATCGACATGTCCATGATCACAACTCGTGCCTGCGTTTTTTCAAAGCTTGGTTGTTCGTTTTTCTCGAAGCTTGGCCCAGCTAACGCAATAACGCCGACCAGCCACCAAATACCGAAGTAAGTACTGCGATTTTTCGATGGCTTGCTTGATTCTGGCGCCAAGTAACGGGCGATGTGTGACGCGAGTAATCCTTGTTTGGACTGTGTCTTGCTCAGCCACCAAATAGCGGGCAGCACGGCAAGCGCCAAGAACCAATATGGGTAGATAAAAGTAAAGTTAGACATTGTTTCTCCTAATGGCTAACAGCATAAATGCGAAGAACATTGCCGCCGACAGTGGCCATACAAACCACTCTTGTTGCGGTCGCCAGATCTTAGTGGCGTTCGTCACGGGCTCTAACTGGTTAATGGTGTCGTAAATCGTCGCTAACTCTTTGCTGTCACGCGCTCGGAAGTACTGACCGCCGGTGCGTTTGGCAATTTCTATTAGTGTACGTTCATCCAAGTCTTGAGCAGTATTGACTTTGCGCGTCATGAAGAACTCTTTGACCATCATCTCGCCTGCACCGACGCCCACGGTGTAAATCGTTGCGTCGTATTTCTTTGCAATATCCGCCGCTTCTAATGGGTCTAATACCCCGGCGGTATTACTGCCGTCGCTGAGTAGAATCATTACACGTTGGGGCGCATCGCTATCGACAAAGGTTTTGGTGGCAAGACCAATACCATCACCAATCGCGGTTTGAGTACCAATCAGTTTTAACACCGCTTGATTGAGCTGTTGTGAAAGCGTATCTCTATCTAGCGTAAGCGGGGTCTGCAAGTAGGCGTGATCAGCAAATAACACCAGTCCAACTCGGTCGCCTTTTCGTCGCTCAATAAAGTCACTCAATACGCGTTTCACCGCCGACAAGCGGTCGATGTATTCGCCATTGAACTGCATGTCTTCTTGGCTCATCGAATAGGAGAGGTCGACAACTAACATTAAATCACGATGCTTCGGCTGAAACTCCACCGGTTCGCCATACCATACAGGGCGTGCGCTCGCCGTAACCAGCAGAAGCCAGATAATCACGGACAACGCCTTTGGTAAGCGACTGCTCGGTGTTTTGGTATTGCTGTCTTCTGGCAGAAATGGAAGCCTTAGGGCATTGCTCGATTCTGACTTTGGTGAGAACAAGTAAACGAGCAACGGCAGTGGCGCGATGAAGAACATCCACCACCAAACGAACTCGATGTTTAGCAAGTCCCTGCTTAGAAACATAGTGCTTAGAAAATCACTCATAACGACCTCGCTTTGGAGGAAGTGCTTTGCGAAGCCAAGTTTCGCAATCATTAACCAATTGCTGTTGAGCCTTTTTCTGTTCGTCGTTCATTAGGGCTACATCTTGATAGAGCGCTTGTTGCCACTGGGATTGTTTTGCTACAAATAACGGCTTCGCCAATTGCGCATCTAAGAACTTCAACCAATCATCACCAGACAAACCTGCAATTTTTTCACGAGGGAAATAGCTCAGTGCTGCTTGACGAACGATGTCTTGAGCTTTGCTCGGAGACAAGCCATCTTGGGACTGACTATTACTAAAGTAAGACAGCGCTTCTTGTTTCGCCTGTTGATTGTTTTTTCTACGTTTTAGAATGAAAAACACCAAGGCAATCAGGAAAATGGCTGTGATAATGACTGCCCACCAACCCCACGCCAAAGGCCACCAAGTCGGGGCGTCTGGCGCAATCACCGGACTTAAATCTAAGGGCTGTTTCATGACTGAGCTCCTGATATCTGGCTCATGAGTGACTGCGCACTCGACAGCGAGCTATAAGGTATCGCGAGAGATAACCCCATCTGTTGCAGCTGCTGTTTCTTAAGCGAAAAAGCATGGTTAAGCTTTTGCTTTTCTTTATTAGAAGAGAAATTAAACCATTGAGTTTTGCTGCCATCGGTGACCTGTTTAGAGCCTTTATAGGTGGTTTCACCTTGCTCTAGCGGGTCGTAGAAATGCACAAGACGTACTCTGTTGTGTCGGCGAATTTGACTGATAAGTGAGTAGTCACTTTCTTGGTAACGCACAAAGTCACTGAGCATAATAATATCGCTTCCTTTAGGGCAAAGCTGGTGAAGAGATTTCAGTCCATGCTCTAAGGTCGTGTCATTATGATTGTCGTGATTAGTCAGTGCCGTATTATTGATTTCTATGACTTTTTGCAAAATACGCAGTGGAGCATGGTTGCTTGCACTTGGCTTAATCTCAATGACCTCTTTGCCAGTATCGATCACCGCGCTAATTCGATCTTTTTGAGCCACAGTAAGCCAGCACAGTTGGCTAGCAAAGTGTGCAAGTTGAACCGATTTCAGCAACAAGGTTGAGCCGAAAATCATACTGCTTGATAGATCCAAGAATAAAATGACAGGCTGTTCTCGTTCTTCAGAGAAAAGTTTGGTATGCGCTTTGCCCGTTCTGGCTGTTACACGCCAATCAATGCTGCGAATGTCATCTCCCGCTTGATATTGACGAACTTCAGAGAAATTCATCCCGCGACCTTTACGGTTGCTCTCGTGTTGGCCGTTAAGCTGTGACCAAAGGCTCTTGGCGGGAGGCAACCAGCGAACAGACTGCGCTTTGTATTGCAGCAGCTCATCCAGATTTAACGTGACGCCGTCACTATGGTTGGGTAGTTGATTATTCATGCGCGTATCCCTATGCGCTGCCAACCAATGAAATAAGGTGTGCGATCACTTGGTTTGCGGTGACACCTTCAGCTTGTGCGTGGTAGCTGCGCAGTAGACGGTGGCGTAACACAGGGAATGCCATCGCTTGAACGTCTTGTGGCGTGACGTAATCTCGTCCTGCAAGCCAAGCGTGAGCGCGGGCACAACGGTCTAACGCAATGGTTGCACGAGGGCTGACACCCATGTCTAACCATTGATCAAGTTGGTCACTGTATTGCTTAGGTTGGCGAGTCGCCATAACCAGTCTGATGATGTACTGCTCAATGGTGTCTGCCATGTGAATGTTGAGCACTTCTTGGCGCGCTTCAAAGATCGTTTGCTGAGATATCTGTTGTGGCTGAGCTGATTCGTTACCTTGAGCCTCACCACGGTTGAGTCGTAAGATCTCAAGCTCGCTTTCCATATCTGGGTATTCAACCTCTAGGTGAAGCAAGAATCGGTCTAACTGAGCTTCCGGTAGCGGGTAAGTCCCTTCTTGTTCAATTGGGTTCTGTGTTGCCATTACCAAGAACAACTCAGGCAGCGCATAGGTTTTTCGACCGGCAGTTACTTGTTTCTCTGCCATTGCTTCCAGCATTGCCGCTTGAACTTTCGCCGGAGCTCGGTTGATCTCATCCGCTAGAATCAATGAGTTGAAAATCGGGCCTGATTGGAAGGTGAACTCCCCAGTCTCAGAACGGAAGATGTCGGTACCCGTCAAATCAGCAGGTAACAGATCGGGAGTGAATTGAATGCGGTGGAAGTGACCCTCAACACAATCAGCCAATGATTTTACTGCGCGAGTTTTTGCTAAGCCGGGAGGTCCTTCAACGAGGATATGACCATCCGCTAAAAGGGCGATCATCAGTTGCTTAACGAGCTCTTTTTGACCAATGATTTGAGACTCTAGATAGTTTTGAAGGACTTCGAAATTTGTTTTGTGCATTTTGGACTCTCTGGGTATCCATTTGATTTTTATTTTGAGTATTGGTCACTGATTTCGAGGAAAAAGTTCCAGTACATTTGCGTAATTTATTTTTTCAAAATTGGAAATATTTACAAGTGGTTAGCTAAAAAAATCGTTAGGTTGTGATTATTACTATATCAATTGGTTTTTATATACAAAAGCTCGGCGGTGGGGAGTGGTTTGAGTTCGGTTGGGTCTCAGGGGGTGAGAACTAAAATTGACTCTCGACAATGCGGTATTTGCTTAGTTAATTCATGATCAAGGTGAATATTTCTAATTGTTACATCATATTTGCAGTTTTTTGAGAAGAAAGTCTCTAGTTTTATTGGTTGTGGCCGATACATCACTCAGATTGTGCATTGCTTGTTGGAGTGCACTAAAAAAGTCCTGTTCAGGGTATACCAATAACGAGCGATTCTTTTTAAAGGTCCAAATATGTTTAAAACTAACTCTCTGAGTATCAAGCAAAAAGTTGTACTTGGAATTACCTTTGCGGTTCTTGCATCGACAGTGATTGTCGGCGCAATGGCACAACAACAAGCAAGAGATGTATTAAGTCATCGATTGATCGATATTGAACTTCCAGGAATGCTAGAGCGAATCAATGGTGAAATTGACCGAGAAGTCTCTCAGCTATTACTAGCGGCGGAGCAAATTGCTTCAAATGAATTTATTTCTGATGCTATCGAATCGACCGATCGCGATCCGGCACTAGAAAATAAACTGGTTAAACAGCTGAACAATGTTCGTAACCAGTATCAGTTGAACGATGCATCAGTGGCGAACCGTCAAACGGCTTACTACTGGAACCAAAATGGTTTCCTGCGTCAGTTAAATCAACAGCAAGATGGTTGGTTCTTTGGCTTTACGCAATCTGGACAGCCGACCATGGTGAGCATGTTCCAAGAAGCCAATGGCGAAGTGAAGATGTTTGCTAACTATCAACAACCTTCTGGTTTGGCGATGTCTGGTCTATCAAAGTCGATGGATGACATGGTTAACCTGCTGAACGGCTTTAAGATTGAAAATACCGGCTTCGTATTCTTAACCGATAGCCAAGGTGATGTTCAAATTCACCGTGAGCGTTCTCGCAGTGACTCTTCACTTCAACAACTTTACGGTCCTAAAGCAAGCCAACTACTGAACAAGTCGGGTTTTAACCTGATTACTACAGAAAGCCAAGGCCAAGAGCTGTTCGTGGCGAGCTTGTATGTGTCTTCAATGGACTGGTTCGTTATTGGTGTGGTACCAACCGGTGAAGTGTTTGCTGAGCTTGATGCGACTGCGCAGAAGATGCTGATCATGACTGCGGTTGTGGCGTTAGTCTTTATCCTAATGGGCGTAGTTCTGGCGAACAGCATTACTCAACCGATCAAGCTTTTGGCTAAGCGTTTCGGCGACTTAGGTGAAGGCGACGGTGACCTTGCACAGCGTATCGAAGTGAAAGGCAACGATGAAATTGCACAGCTTTCAAAAGGCTTCAACGGATTCATTGAAAAGATTCACGAGTCGATGAAAGAGGTGTGTTCGACAAGCCAAGCGCTTCAAGTGGCGGCAGAGAGTGTTTCTAACAAAGCCCACATCACCCACGACAACAGCCAAGAACAGCGCGACCAAACGCTTCAAGTGGTGGCTGCCATTAACCAAATGGGTATGACCATCAGCGAGATTGCATCGAACGCGGCAACCGCAGCAGAAACGGCAACTCAAGCTTCAGGCAATACGGAAGTAGGCCGCTCTGTGGTGAACAAAGCAAAAGACGCGATCAGTCGTTTGGCGCAAGATATTGAAAGCACAGGTCAGGTAGTAGAGCAACTGGCTTCTACAACTCAAGACATCGGCTCTATTCTGGGTGTTATCCGTGATATTTCAGAGCAAACTAACTTACTTGCACTGAACGCTGCGATTGAAGCCGCACGTGCCGGTGAACAAGGTCGCGGTTTTGCTGTCGTAGCAGATGAAGTACGTAACCTAGCAAGCCGTACTGCAGATTCAACGGAAGAGATTCAGAAGATGATCAACCAACTGCAAAGCGATGCTAAAGATGCGGTAACGGCAATGAGTGCGGGTAAGGTGATTACCCTTGAAGGTGTATCGGCTTCGGATGAAGCGGTAGACGTGCTGAGTGGCATTTCAGACCGTATCGTTGATATCACAGACCGTAACACTCAAGTGGCAACGGCAACGGAAGAGCAATCAACCGTAGTTCACACCATTAACCAGAACATTGAAGAGATTAACGCAATCAACGAAGTGACAACGAGCACGGCTGAGCAACTTGCTGAAGCGAGCCAAGAGCTTCGTGATCTATCGTCTCGTCTAGATAAGATGGTTGGTTCATTTAAGCTTTAATTCTTTCAAGCTGTAACATGACTTAGAAAGGGATATAGACGAAGAGCTGGGGTCATTTCATCGTGAATCCGGCTCTTTTTATTAGTGCGCTAATTTGCCTCTAACTGCCTTTAGCTTGATCTGGTTTCGGGCTTTGCTTTTAATCACCCTAGCATCATAGGGCGTAAATGAGTAAAATCTGGTTAGGTTTAATATTTAGGTAAGTATCATGAGCGATTTTGAAAAAGAACTAGAGCAGATGACTCAAGAGATGGGCGATGAGCCTGAGGTGAAACTGCCATCACTTGAAGAGCAAAAAGCAATTGTTGCTGAGTTCAAGCGACTAGAAGCGGAAGGCAAACTGACACCTGAAGTGTTAGAGAAGCATTTTGGCCAGTTCAACAAACAGAATGATACGCCAATTCACTAAGTTGATTTAGACAGGTTTCATGTCTGAAAGAAGTGATATTAGCGGTTGAGCTGATAGCCTAACTAACAGATAAAGGTCTAGCGATTGCTAGGCCTTTTTTATTGCCGCTAACGAAAGACCGAGTAGCTGACTCATGAACTATTCAATGTAAGTGATACCGTCTCCAGCACATAAAAAAATCCCCCTTACTGAGTAAGAGGGATTCGATATGGGCAGTTATATCCTAAAAGGCTAAGCGATTAGTCTGTGCCGTATTCTTTGTACAAACGACGACATGCGCGGCCATCGCTGTGGAACAGGTGACAACGGTGCGCTGGAATACCAATCGCCAACTTGTCACCTGATTCGATTTTCAACGTGTCTGGCTGGCGATAGATAACATCAGCGTCGGCACTTTCAAGGTTTAGGTAAACCTGAGTTTCGTTACCTAGTTTCTCTACCATCATCACGTCAGCTTCAATCGTCGCGTCACCTGATTCAGCAGACATCAAGTGTTCAGGACGAATACCCAGAGACATACGGTCACCAGCATTGACAGTCGTACCATCAACTGGGATCCAGAAAGTCATACCGTTAGAAAGTTGAACTTGTACGCGTTCTGCTTCCGCTTGTTCAATGTGTACCGACATGAAGTTCATCTTCGGTGAACCAATAAAGCCAGCAACGAAACGGTTTTGAGGGTAGTGGTAAAGGTCAAGCGGCTTACCGACTTGAGATACATAACCACCATCAAGAACAACGATCTTATCCGCCATTGTCATCGCTTCCACTTGGTCGTGGGTAACGTAGATCATGGTACAACCCAGTTGACGCTGTAGCTTGGTGATTTGTGAACGCATTTGAACACGTAGTGCTGCATCTAGGTTTGATAGAGGCTCATCAAGTAGGAATACGTTTGGTTGAGAAACCAGAGTACGACCAATAGCAACACGTTGACGTTGACCACCAGAAAGCGCTTTAGGTTGACGCTCAAGAAGGTGACCAAGCTGAAGAATTTCTGCAGCATGTTCAACACGCTTGTCGATCTCAGCTTTATTTGCGTTTGCTAGCTTAAGACCGAAAGACATGTTGTCGTATAGGTTAAGGTGAGGGTAAAGCGCGTACGATTGGAATACCATACCTACGCCACGCTTTGACGGTTCAACGTCATTCATGCGTTGGTCGCCAATGTACAAATCACCAGACGTAATGTCTTCTAGACCTGCGATACAACGTAATAGCGTCGATTTACCACAACCTGATGGTCCAACGAATACTACGAATTCACCTTCGTTGATGTCTAAGGTTACGTCCTTAGAAATCTGTACATCACCATATGATTTATAAACGTTTTTTAACGTGACACTCGCCATCTAGCTTGTCCTCGATCGATCAAATTTTAAGTTTTACTGCTTATCATTATAAGAAATTTTTGGGTCAGCAGTAACTGTAGGAATTGGTAAGTATTGAATGAGTAAGAAAAAAGTGGGTGAGACTTGGCTTCTTTAACCAAGCCCACCCGTCATAGCCAAACTGATGCCCATTTCCCCCACATCCAGCTAAACCTCCCCCGTGATTCAATCACAGATTTAGCTCGATGCTAATATAAGACACCAGCGGGCAGTGAAGCCAACTAAATGAATAATGCGTCAACGCATAACACTTGCCGGTAAAGGGTTCTTACTATCCACTCTTGGATGAATGCAGTTTCGGTGAAATGGCGTAAGGGTACATCCTCCCAATCGAAAATTAATTAGGGGGAGTAGGAGGGGAGGAGTAGATATACGGGGTTATTAATAATTGGCGATCCAGTTCAAATAAATCCACCACGTAACGGTGATGTTGATCACGATGAGTATACGTTTTGTGATTGCAGTCTCTAATCTGACCGGATGGCGATCACGAATTTAAGCCATAATAGCTAGGGCGTAGTGGCTAGGATGATGAGCTAGGGTCTGTTTTCTCAGATCATAACCTCCGAAAACTGGCTCGTCTTGGTAGATGTGCCCTACGTATAAATATAAAAAGGATATTCACATGAAAAACGCTCTAAGCGCTGTAGCTCTAGGTACAATAGTTGCTCTGGGTTCTTTTGGTGCAAATGCTGCTATCGAAGAAGGACAACTAACAATCTGGGTAGGTGGTGACAAAGCTTATGAAGGCATGGCTGAAGTAGGTAAACGCTTCGAAGAAGATACTGGTGTTAAAGTAACCGTCGCTTTCCCTGACAAGCTAGAAGAGAAATTCCCTCAAGTAGCAGCAGCTGGCGATGGCCCAGACATGATCTTCTACGCACATGACCGTTTTGGCGGCTATGCAGAAGCGGGACTTCTTGTTGATATCAAACCTTCTAAAGAAACTAAAGAAGGTATCGTAGACTTCGCATGGGACGCTGTTTCATACGAAGGTAAAACAATCGCATACCCTGTTGCTGTTGAGTCAGTTTCGCTAATTTATAACAAAGCGCTTGTTCCTAACCCACCTAAGTCTTGGGAAGAAATCCCAGCACTTGATGCTGAACTTAAAAAAGACGGCAAGAAAGCGATCATGTGGCCTCTACGTGGCGGCGCTTACTTCACATGGCCTCTACTTGCAGCTGACGGCGGTTACGCATTCAAACAGACTGCAGAAGGTTACGACATTAAAGATGCGGGCGTAGCGACTGACGGTGTTCAGAAGTCTCTAGGTTTCATCGAGAAGATGGTACAAGACAAAGTTATATCTGCAGACATGGATTACTCAGTAGCTGAGTCTGAATTCGTTGCAGGTAACGTTGCAATGACAATCAACGGCCCTTGGGGTTGGGAAAACATCAAGAAAGCTGGCGTAGATTACGGCGTAACAACACTACCTAAGTTCAACGGTAAAGCGTCTAAACCTTTCGTTGGTGTATGGGCAGGTGGTATCAGCACTGCGTCTCCAAACCGCGACCTAGCTGTTGAGTTCATGGAAAACTACCTACTAACAGATGAAGGTATGAAGAGCCTGAACGACGACAAGCCACTAGGCGCTGTTGCTCTTAACTCTTTCCAACGTCAACTAGACAGCGATACTCGTATTGCAGCAACAATGGACAACGCGATGAACGGTGAAATCATGCCTAACATCCCTCAGTTCACAACATTCTGGTACAGCATGGAAGAAGCGATCGGCAACGTAGTTGACGGCCGTCAATCAGTAGACCAAGCACTAAAAGCTGCTGAAGGTCGTATGGTTAAGTAACACCCAGGCACTACCTTTTAAGGAGAGGGTAACCTCTCCTTACTTTTCTATTTTTTTATCTATATCGCTAGCAGGTTCCTCTATGCAGTCAGTTCAAGGTACAGATGCTATCCCAGCACCATCAAGCCTTCCAGGCAGTAAAAGCGTCTTCATTAAATGGGGGTTGCTTGGTAGCGTTGGCTTAATAAACGGCTACGCTACAATTCTAATGTATTCTCGCGGTGAGCTCGCTTTTGCGCTGCTTACAGTGATCTTAACGGCTTTGGCACTTTACATTTTTGGTAGTAAAAAAACTTACGCCCACCGTTATATTTACCCAGGTATTGCCGGAATGATCTTGTTCATTCTTTTCCCATTGGCATACACCGTAGGGCTTGCGTTTACTAACTACAGCGCGAAAAACCAACTTTCTCTAGAGCGTACTCAAACCGTTCTTTTAGACCGTTCTTTCCAAAGCGGTGAGAGCTACCCATTTACTTTGTACAAGACAGATGACGGTCACCAGATCGTTGTAAAAGATGGCGATCAACTGTTAGCGACTGACGTATTTTCTCTAGACAAAATGACAGAAACAGAGATGGACCTATCTGTTATTGAGTCTGCGCAAGGTGAAAAAGAGAAGATCAAAGCGATCATTCAAAACCGAGCAGCAATCAGTGGTGTTGATTTCAATCTACCTGACGGTGGTGACATCCGCATGAGTGGCTTACGTAAGTTTGCTTCTGTTGCTCCGCTTTACACGCTACAAGACGATGAAGAAACGTTAATCAACAATGAAACGGGTGAAGTTCTCAAGCCAAATATGGATGTGGGTTTCTACCAGCCTGTTGATGCAAATGGTGAGTTTACGGGTAATACCATCTCTCCAGGTTTCGTGGTTAGCATTGGTACGCATAACTTTGAGCGTGTATGGAAAGATGACGGCATTAAAGAACCGTTTATCAGCATCTTTATTTGGACGGTTATCTTCTCGGTATGTACCGTAGCGTTCACGCTAGTTATCGGCCTTGTATTGGCTAACATCGTGCAATGGGAAGAGTTGAAAGGTCGTTCTATTTATCGTGTTCTACTGATTCTGCCTTACGCCGTCCCCGCGTTTATCTCGATTCTTATCTTTAAGGGTCTATTCAACCAAAGCTTTGGTGAGATCAACATGGTGCTCGAGAATATCTTCGGCTTAAGCCCGAACTGGTTCTCAGACCCTATCTTAGCGAAAACCATGGTGTTGATGGTTAACACATGGCTAGGTTTCCCTTACATGATGATTCTATGTATGGGTCTGCTTAAAGCGATTCCTGATGATTTATACGAAGCGTCAGCAATCGATGGTGCGAACTTCCTTGATAACTTCAAGCGCATTACGTTCCCATTGATGATTAAACCGCTTACACCGCTATTGATTGCAGCGTTTGCCTTTAACTTCAACAACTTCGTAATGATTCAACTATTGACGAACGGTGGCCCGAACATGATTGGTACTTCTGAGCCAGCGGGTTACACAGACTTGCTTGTAAGCTACACGTACCGAATTGCATTCGAAGGCGGCGGCGGTCAAGACTTCGGTCTAGCAAGTGCTATCGCAACGCTTATCTTCCTATTGGTTGGTGCACTAGCGTTACTAAACCTTCGTTTCACTAAACTGTCTCAAGATTAAGGAGCACGACAATGGCTATGGTACAAGGTAAAGGCCTTAAATACCGAGTGTGGGCAACGCATGCAGTGTTGTGGTGCTTCTTGGCAATGATTATCTTCCCACTACTGATGATCATCGCGATCTCGTTCCGTGAAGGTAACTTCGCAACCGGTAGTTTGATTCCAGATAACCCATCATTGGAACACTGGAAGTTAGCATTGGGTATGTCAGTAACGAACGCAGATGGCTCGGTAACGTCACCTCCGTTCCCTGTGCTAACTTGGTTATGGAACTCAGTGAAGGTTGCAGGTATCACATCGATTCTGATTGTGACACTGTCTACGACATCGGCTTACGCGTTTGCTCGTATGCGCTTTAAAGGTAAGAACACAATCCTGAAAGCGATGATGATTTTCCAAATGTTCCCAGCAGTATTGGCTCTAGTAGCAATCTACGCGCTGTTTGACAAACTTGGTCAATACATTCCGTTCTTAGGCTTGAACACACACGGTGGTCTAATCTTCTCTTACCTAGGTGGTATTGCACTGCACGTATGGACGATTAAGGGTTACTTTGAGACGATTGATAACTCTCTGGAAGAGGCAGCAGCCCTTGATGGTGCAACGCCTTGGCAAGCATTCAGACTGGTTCTACTACCGCTGTCTGTGCCAATCCTAGCGGTTGTGTTTATCCTATCTTTCATCGCGACAGTGGGTGAGGTGCCAGTAGCGTCTATCCTACTTACAGATGTGAACTCTTACACGCTAGCAGTAGGTATGCAGCAGTACCTATACCCTCAGAACTACCTATGGGGTGACTTTGCGGCAGCGGCTGTACTATCAGCACTTCCGATTACTATCGTGTTCTTACTTGCTCAACGTTGGTTAGTTGGTGGTTTGACGGCAGGTGGTGTAAAAGGATAAACTGTACTCTATAAGAAAGAAAAAGAGCGACCGTTAGGTCGCTCTATATTGGCATTTTTATTACATCATTTGGTTTGGCCGCCGATCAGTAATAAAAATAACCCTCAGGTTACGCATAGCTGGCTACTAATCAGGTTCCTTACGCTATTAATGATTAGTGGTTTTTGTAACTCTAACCCAGGTATTTACTTGGGTTTTTTTATGCCTGCTACTTTTTGTTTTTTGTGTCAGCGTTACTCGTTAACTATCGCGCTCATATCTACTTTAAAACCCAAAGTTTCGAGTTACTTCTCTCCTAAATACCGACCACTTCATTTTGGTTACTTGTAGAAATGAACTAGTCTCACAAATCAGACACTCAGTATAAGTGGCTGTTGTACTATTGATATGTTGTGAATATTCCAATGCGTGATACTTCAATGATTTGTATGCAACAAAACCTGAAATTGCACTGAAAATGTATGGGTAAGCGAGAGGTAGTTACAGAATATTCAAGTGACATTCATGAGGGTTATGGAGGTAGGTTTATTTATGCTTCTGGTTTTTGGTGGGACTTAGAAGTTAGAACTCTTTACTAGAAGGAGCACAACCTAAGTGTTGCAATAGCACATAGATGCTTTCTTGATCGAGTGCCACGCGACGAAATAGATCGGCAAATGTCGGATCTCCACCGAAACACGTTTGGATATAGTGGTTGATTTCATTGCTGTCGTAGCCTTCGACGTACAAAGTTCTAACCCATTGGTACTCAACAGCCTTTAAATTGTTCAGTGTAGACTCGCTAAGAGTGGGGCGTATGACGCTCAAGAGTGGCTCCAAGAAATTCAAATGCATCTATTATGATTGGCGGTATTTAATCAGAGCAAAATGACGACTTTATTACAGTCAAAATAAATCAGTGAACAAGTGCCGATTCATTTCAACCTTTGGCTGGGTATCACGCTCTTATCGTCTGTATTGGGTGTGCAGCGGATTTGGCTGTGTAGAGCACGAAGGTATCAAATAGATCAATGCCAAGCAGGCGCTTGACATTGTAATAAGGTTTTGTAGGGGGAGGGCAGCTGGTGGACCTTACTTAAGGTACTTCACGTGAGCTTCCATCTCTTCACCAATCTGTTTTCGCATGTTCATTAGGCGAATAGCCGAATCTCGTAATTCGATGTCTTCTGGCGTCTCTGGTATCCACTCTGGCACTTTAGTCGGATTACCATTCTCATCGACAGCGACCATAATAACGATACAGTGAGTTGTTAGGCGGTTATTGAGCTCTTTAGGGTCGCTTGCTTGCACGTCGATAGCGATATGCATTGAAGATGAACCTGTGTAAATGACCTTTGCACTTACTTCCACAAGGTTGCCTACATGAATTGGGGCAACGAATCGAATTCCGCCTGCATAGGCTGTTATACAGTATTTACCGCTCCAACCTGCGGAACAAGCGTAGGCTGCTAAATCGATCCATTTCATTGCTGCGCCACCATGAACTTTACCACCAAAGTTCACATCCCCGGGTTCAGCTAAAAAACGCAGAGTAACGTCTCGTTTACCATCTTGTCGGCTATTGTTACTGCTCATCTATCTTCCTTCATTATTATGCTGCATAACATGCTTGTTACTTGCTAATAACAATATACATAAGATGATAGAAATTAAAGCGGATAATCTCACGGTTAAGACTATTTTTTTCAAACGGATGACGAACCGATGAATATTGATGGTTATTGAGTTTCAAGGTGAGAGATAAACACGGAAAGACAATCGAGAGTAAGCTAAAAGAAAGGGTAGATTGCAAAAAAAACACCTAGCGTAATGCTAGGTGTTTCTAAGCCTTTAGGTACTCATGTCGGTACCTTTTATTGTTTGCCAACTAACCGTTGCTTGTTTGGTTTAGTTAAAGTGACTTTATCGCAATTACCACTAAAGTGGTAGTTAAAACTATTTATTCTTCAGCTCACTTTTACTCTTTTATGAAGTATAGATCCTTCGCGTAGATATTTCCTTTCGGATTGTTGTTAGGGAAGCCTTTGAGTGTATTTCGCACTAATCGAGTGTGATTGTAATGATATAAAGGTATAACTGCTGAAGAATAGTTGAGTAACGACTCATCGTGCTGATATAAAGTAAAGCGTTTAGACTAATCTTCCGTTTTACTCGCTTGCTGTAAGGGCTCATCATAGTATGGATTACAGTAGCCACTCTCATTTGCTGTGTGAAACGTGAGTTTGAATTTTTACCCTAATGTGAGCGTTGGGTAATGCGTTTAGCTTTGTTGAGGGAGAGGAGCCTCAAGCCTTGGTTTTCTTCTGATTTGAGCAAGGATGACACCTGAAATCACCATCACACCACCAATGATGTGGAACTGGTTAATCTCTTCACCAAGCCATGTCGCGGCTAATACGATCGCAACAACCGGAAGCAAATTCATGAACATCGCACTTGAGTCAGCACCAATGGTGTCAATTGCTTTCACCCACATCCAAGGCGCTAAAATCGAAGCGGCAACCGCGGCGTAAGCTATCAATGGGATCGCTTGTTGCGGTGGTAACAGTTGTTCGCTGGTAAGCCAAAGTGGCGTAAGCATCGCGACAGCAAACAGACCCTGAATGTAAATCACCACCCAGCTACTGATGGGCATTTTCCAGCGTTTCAATAGCACACAGTAAGAAGCATAAACAAAGGCCGCAATCAGCATATAGCCATCGCCTTGAGTCAATTCTTGATGCATGAAGAACAAAGGGTCGCCTTTGCCTAACATCAGAGCTAAGCCTGACAGTGACAACACACCGCCAACAATACTTAAACTAGAAATGGACTTGTGCAACAAAGGAACGCTTAGAAATACACTGATCAACGGGACTAGAGACGTGATCAATGCCATGTTGGAAGCGGTTGTGGTTAAGCCGGCGTAGTAACCTAGAGATTGGTTCAACACCATGCCCAAAAAGCCGAGGAACGCTAATTTCGATAGGTTTGGCTTAATGACAGCCCACTGCTTCATCACCGGGCGAATACAGAAAGGCGTGAGAATTAACATCGCAAAAAACCAGCGGTAAAAACTCATCGCGCTAGGTTCTATGGTGTTTGCAGCAAGCTTGTTGACGATTGCATTGGCGCCCCAGATACAGACTGTAAAAAATGGTAATAGGTAATGCATGTGAATTCCGTGGCGAATGAGTTGATGCGGCTAGTTTGACAGGTCGTTATACTTACAAGTATCTTTATAAAGACATTAAGCGCGATAGGAAGACAAGTTTGAAAAAACACTCCAGAAACCTTCATCCATCCTTATTAATTGATAAGGCACCATCCAACGTATTTATGAATTTTGAAGCGTTTCTTTCGAACACTGAAACCCGAGTTCATAGCCACTCATGGGGACAGGTTCAATTGATCAGTGGTGGTATATTAGAGATGGAAGCGGAAAGCACTCGATTTCTAGCGCCACCACATCTAGCGATTTGGGTACCGGCCGGGGTGATGCATTGCAGTTATAACCGTAAGCCTTTGGACTACTGTTCACTAAATATCGCCCCAGAACTCACGCAACACCTGCCAGATAAAACCAGCCTTATAAAGATCACGCCGATTGTGTCTTCTATTATCGATGATTTTCGCGATCGTGGGATCAATGTTGCGGAAACCGAGCAAGACCAAAGGCTCGTTCAGGTACTGCTTGACCAACTTGCGCAGCGTGAGGTTGAACACCACTTCTTGCCTTCAACCGATAATAAGTATCTAGCGCCAATATTGGCTTCTGTTGAAGAGAACCCAACCGATGAAGTGACGCTGAAAGATTGGGCTGAACGTGTCCACACCACGGAAAGAACCCTTTCTCGCCACTGCCAGACCGAGCTTGGAATGAGCTTTACCGAGTGGCGACTGCGAGTGCGCTACCTATACTCAATGGACTTGTTGAGAAACGGCCAATCGGTTAAAGAGGTCGCTCTTACATTGGGTTATAACCAAGCAAGCCCATTTATCACCATGTTCAAACGTTACGCGAACCAAACGCCAGAGCAGTACAAGAACCGTTTGTTATAGCTAGCTTAGCTCGTGTTGCAAAAAGAACGGATGTTTTCACTAGTTAGTGAGTAGAGAGAACATAAGTGATTAGATAAACCATAAGTGAATACGTGCAGTATGAGCTTATGGAATCGCACCTAACAGCCCGTATATTTCGCTCTGTTGTTCGGTGACATCCTCATAGTCTTGGTTCAATAGAGCGCTGTTGCTGCCCACTTTGAACAGTATGTACGTTTCTCCGTCGACCTCGAACCAATTGAAGGTTCCATGCTGGTTATACGTGGTCATTGTTTTGTTTATCTTCATGAGATATATATCAGCAGCGCAAAACATGCAGACGTACATAAGCCAAAGAAAGAAAAGAAAAACCACGAGCCTAATACTGTTTTTTCTTTTCCTACCTCTTCATTACTTTGCTGCCAACCAAGTTCACGAACCTGAGCCTTGGTAAGGTTTAAGTCTAGTTTCTCTATGTATCTGTTGAGTTCGTCATTGTGTACTGAGCTAATCATGTTCTATCTCCTCTAAGCATTTGATTGGTATTTTAGGGGAGCTCAGTGTTTGGTTAAATTAGAAATTTTGTAACAAGCGTTTAGATAAATAGAACATGATGAATATCAAGAAGCCTCCGTGGTGGAGGCTTTGGATGAAAGTGGTTTATTCCATGGTTATCGCTATTTATTTGTTGTCAGTAATGCACTCTCTAATACCCCGTCAACTCCATATAGCCAGACCCGGAATGAGAACCTTTAATCACGATTGGCCCCTCCCAATAAGGCACCGACAGCGGCATTTTGGCATTTGGATTGAGTGCCGAGACGGTCAGTTCTATTTGCTGGCTTGGAATCGAAACTTGCCACTCTGTTGGGTAGTCACGCCCGTCGATTTTAGTTTGCCTGATGGCGGTTAAGCTGATGTCTTGCTGCTTAATCGTGATGCCGGAGCCATCTTGATTCATCAACCTCGCATGGGAATAACTGGCTTTGCCTGTTGTTGAGTTTCGAAGTTGAAATACCACCAAGCTGGTTTCATCACTCAGCCTTAGCGCAAACCAATCCCAACCTTGTTGCGAGTCGAGTAAAAACTGAGAGCTCCATTCTCTGTCTATCCAACCTTTACCAGACACCTGATGCGTGATGCCATCAATGGTTACTTCGCCCGATACATCGATGAATGGTTGGCTGTAGTAATAGGAAGCCACTTTACCATCGCTACTTTTAGTGCTGTAGCCTTGTTCGCCTTGCTTTTGATATGGCGCGTTGTTGGTTAACTTAAGCGAGTATCCAAATTGACCCGAGTTAGCGACCAATGTAGCTGGGAACAGGTCATCGGTCGTCGACGTCCATTGCCAGTCATCGAGATAAACACGAAACGGCGAAGTGCTTACACCTGCTAGTTCAGCTTGATCGCGAGACCATTTCTCATCGGCGTAGTGCTTGTCTTTAGTGGTGACAGCGCTGTGTGCCATGTAGATTTGCTGACTTTGCCACGTGGTTTGCTTGGTGCTATTGCCACTTTCCTGTGGTGCAGCCGCAAAGCGAAACTGTGTCCATTGCACGCCTAACGTATTGCCTTCTTCATCAATCAAGTTTGCGGTTAAATACCACCATTCATGACGAAAATCAGGGTGTGCTTGATGGTCGGCAGGGAAGGCGATGTCGATACCTTTAACTACCGGTGTGAATTGATCAGTCTCTTTTTGTGTTTCATCGTCGGTTTGTTTTCCAGTGCCAAGTATTGAGCCCATATTTTGAGCTGATGGTTGAGTGGATTCATCGCACCCTAAAAGGAGCAAGATGCCAAGTGTGAGAACGAAAACTCTCATTGTTCGATTCATCACAACACCTCACTCTGTAAACTGGATACCACGGGTTTGCTGACCAAACGCCACAGTGGAATCAAGGTCGCAATCACTGCCACTAAAATGGTGATGGTTGCGATGCTGAGTGCATCACTCCAATTCCATACGTAATTTAAGCTCCAACCAAAGGCGCGTAGGGTAACGATGTCCGTCAACACATAACCGACCATAGCGCCGAGTGGTAAAGCGATAACCAGAGTGAAGGCGACCAGAACAAAGATTTGCCCGACCACCATTGCCATCAATTTTTTCTGACTAACACCGAGTGCATACAGCCTTGCAATGGCGGCTTTACGTGCATCGAGCAACATGAAACAGGCGCAGAACAACCCTATCACCGCCACCATTAAAGTGACGCCATTAAGCGCCCGAGTGATAGCAAAGGTTTGTGAGAAGATATCTAAAGCGATCGATTTGATCTGTGCTTGATCGTAAAGCTGACTTGGGTGCAGATTGAGTTGTTGGCGTAGCTGTTCGTACACCACTTGTGGGTCGCCAGAGACTTTGATTCCCAAGCTGGTGGGTAAGTCAGTAAATCCGCTTTCGAGCCATAAATTAGGTGCAAGCAACACTTCGCCATTCGGTGAGCCGTAATCATGGAAAATCGCCCCGACGATGAGTGTTTTGTCTTGGATCGCGTCGAGCTTGAGTCGGCTTCCAAGGGACAAGCCGAGCTTCACTGCCGTAGGCTCGCTGATCGCCACGAATTCACCTTGGTAAAAGCGCGTCCAGAAATCATCAAGGTGGGATTGGAACACCATGGTTTGCTCAAGTGTGTCTTTGTCTTTGGTACCGAGCAAAGTCGGTAAGCCCTGCAAGTTATCATCGACGTAGTATTGCTTATAAACGGTTTCAACATTTTCAAACTGCTCTAACGCACGTTCCACATTCGCGATTTCACCTTGGGCAGGGCTAACGTAAATATCAGCATGTAAGCGCTGTTCAAGCCATTGCTTTAAGGTGGATTCAAAGCTGCCGACTAAGGTATTCATTCCTACATTGGCGGTGACGGCGAGAAGCAACGCCATCATGGCAAGGGAGAGAGGGGAGATAAGTTCACGCAGTTCAGCAAACAGATATTGTATTAACCCAGATCGAGTACGTTTTTCGCTCCAGTTCGCTAGCACGCTGAGCGTTTTGGGCAGGTACAAAGGAATAGACACCACTAACACACCGAGCCATGCCATGGTGAAGCGATGATGTTCGCTCAGCCATAACCCTGCTAACGCGACAATGGTTAATACTGACCCGATAACAAACAGCTGATTTTCGTTAGACGCTTCCGGCGCTTGATAGAAACCACCATGGGAAGAGAGGGGTTGTCGTACCCGCTGTTTAAAGTGCTGCCAACACGCGACAAGCGTTGCGGCCAGCGTGAGTAGCAGTGCCTGCACTAACCATTGCCACTGCCATGTGCCGGGAAGCAGTGTTGCACCATAAAGTTGCTCAAGCGTTATCGCTACGGTTGGGTGTAGCCAATGGCTGAGTTGAATGCCGAGAATGAAACCAAGCGACGCGCCCATTGTGACTAAAAGAACCAGCTCGACTAGCAGAGCTGAAAATACGATGCTTGGCGCAATCCCAGCTTGTTGAATTTGCACCAACAGCCGATTACGTTTCAGCAAACTGTACTTCACGCCATTGTAAGCGATGAACAGGCCAACCAAAAACGCCAACAAACTCATGGCGGTGAGGTTGAGGGGAAAGCTATCGGTAATTGAACCGAGATCCGTGCTTTGGTTGTTGGAAATCCATTGCCCCTGTTTGCCGATAAGGCTTTGCCATTTATCCTGAGTATTGCTGTTCGTGTCGCTCTTAGTGTCAAAAATAGCGATGTAGCTCAGTTGCCCTTGCTTGTTAAGCAGTTGCTGAGCGAACCCAATATCCATCAACATTCTGCTACCGAGCTGCCATTCATCTGGTAGCACTACCACTTGAGTGAGCACTTCATCCAAAGTGAGTGCGTCTACTTCGTCCAAACTCTGGTGCTGAGATTGGCTAATCATCACAATGGGTTCTCCCGCTAAGAGTTGCGGCAAAGGTAAGGCATTGTCGAACAGGGAAATGTTTGGCTCTTTGGCTTGAGTATTGCTTTTTTCGTCGATGCGAGCGTGACGAGATCTTGAAGTGAGGGCGGCGATCAACTCACTGCCTTGTACCGACCAACGACGACCTTGCTCGTCTCTCACTCGTCCTTCAATCACGGGTAGTGCTGCGCTTAATCCATTCTGTCTTAGCTTGAAGTAGAGCGATTCTGGTAAATAGTTTTGCCCTGCTGGTGGAATGATCAGGTTCTGCGCTTGGGCGCTAAGTTGTTCGGTCGATTCTGCATAACTGCGCTTGGCATTGAGGTTGATGGCTTGCACTGCGACAAACAAGGTGACCGCTAGCACAATGCCGATCAGAATCGCTGCGGCTTGCAATGGTGATTGACGATAGTGCGCCGCGAATAGATTCAGAGTCAGTTTGGTATGTGTGAGCTGGTTCTGAGCGAAGCCAGTTTGCTTCATTGAATGACTCACAACGTTGCTGCTCTTGGGGTTAGATCCGCGTTCCTTAAACAACCATCATCTAACACCAATTTTGTCTGCATAAAGCTGGCACATTCTGGGCTGTGCGTAACCAAAAGCACGGCAGTGTTGCCTTGAGTGGTAATTTTACTCAGCAGCTTCATAACCTCTAACCCTGCTTTGTGGTCGAGGTTGCCTGTGGGTTCGTCGGCAAGCAATAGTTTGGGTTTGTGAGCTAAAGCGCGTGCGATGGCGACTCGTTGTTGCTGACCGCCAGAGAGTGCAGATACGTGTCTTTCGAGTAGCTCGCTGATACCCAATGCATCAACTAAATAGTCGCACCAGTCGCTCCATTTCTGTTGATTTAAATGGAGAGGAAACGCGATGTTTTGTTTTACGTTGAGTGGCGTTAATAAGTTGAACTGCTGAAAGATAACGCCTAGTTTTTGATGGCGGAATCGGCTCCACTGTGGATCTTTCCAATTTGATGTGTTCTCGCCATCAAGCCACAATTCTCCACCGGATAGAGGTTCAAACCCCGCAATA
The DNA here is from genome assembly GCF_041466145.1 of Vibrio sp. 10N.239.312.D08. Classification (NCBI taxonomy): domain Bacteria; kingdom Pseudomonadati; phylum Pseudomonadota; class Gammaproteobacteria; order Vibrionales; family Vibrionaceae; genus Vibrio; species Vibrio sp. 10N.239.312.D08. Next base: position 64,414 of record NZ_JBFSSD010000007.1, read on the forward strand.
ATGTTAAGCAGAGTACTCTTTCCACTGCCACTCGCCCCAGTCAAAGCCACGCTTGCTCCTGTCGCCAAAGCGAAGTCGACATTGTCCAACACGCTATGAGTGTCTTTACCATCAACAAAGCTTTTGTTGGCATGTGTGAGTGTGACAATAGGGCTTTCCATTTCCTTTCCTTATAACCAAAACTAACCATCAAAAGGTGCCGTTACTTGTGGCAATTATTGAAGCGACAAGCTCTATAAAACTGTAGACAACAATTTCAAAAAATAGAGCGATTTATATCGAATTATTAATAACTTGTACTGCGAAAAGAGGGAAATAGATCAGTGTGAGAAGGAATACAGGTGTTAGTGGGAGTTTTGAGTCACCTAGGAGGCTTTTGGGGCTGTTTATAGATAATAAATATCTATGTTAAAAATTGTCCCAATTCCAATTCGTTTTAAAAGAAAACGCCCCCGATTGGTTGAAGCCAATCAGGGTTAGTAAGGCCCAAGAAAATCTAGTTACTTGGACTTTATTGCGAGGATTAATTTTGCTAAGGCACCTAACAAAGCAGCGATAGCGAAAACCAATTCAGGGTTATTCATATTACTACCTATAAAGAAGCTCTCGCCTTATGTGAGAGATTCTTCGTATTATCAACATGCATGTGATGGAAGGCAAGATAAAGAAATGGGGCTACCTGTGGATAACTATATGATTTATTGGGTTTTACTAAAAGGGGGGGAGGCGGTGTAGCCTTCAAGTTGCAAAGTACTTGCTTACAATAGTAATGAGTGTGTCAAAGAGTCTGCTTTTACTTCTATTTTTCAACGTCAATTAATATGGATCGTACTCAACTTTCCGTAATCAACGACCTAACCACGCTCTAAGCGTCGTTAAGTCGTTATTGGTTGAGGTCAGGGGTTAATTGAGCGCTTCAATCAGAGTGATTTCGCGTTTGATTTGCTTACTCTCTTGCTCAGTCGCCTGCGCCAGTTTCTTTTCGCGTGTGGTTATGGCTGCTTGTTTGGCTTCGTCAGATTTGAACATCAGTTCTTTTACGTTGATAGAAGCGATGTTTGTGTAGCGGCCATCGTCACTGGTTGGGATTGATATGGTTTTATCATTAATCAATGATTTTACGATCTCACGCTGTTCATTGTAACGACTCTCTAAACCAGAAAGTGCCCATCGTTGTTGAGGCTTACCCTCATACTGGCCGTTCTTTTCTTCTTTAAGATACTTGATAGTCATGTTACGAATCGTGCCTGCTTCTTCTCCATACTCTGCTTCCGTATCAAAGAGTACAGGGAATGATTCACCTTCTAGCACGCCGCCTTTCTTGGTTAGATGACCCATTCGATAGCTATTCATACCAATACGGATCTCTGTTTGATCAGTAACCGGTGTGCCATCAGCAAACGCGAGGTTGGTGATGCGGGTACCTGCAGGTTGAGTGAGGTCGATGGTATAAGTCACGCCCGCGAAGAAGTCATTGGTCGAATATTTTGAAGCTCTACGTTCAGGGTTAAAGCTGTAGGTCACATCGCCAGGTTGTACTGAGTTGAAGTAGCCTGCAGACCATTCCATGTAGGTTCTTAACTCTTTGCCTGTCATCTGATAGACAGTGATTTCGCCACCTGCGTATTGGTAGTTGTACGCGATGTCTTTGGCTTTGATTGGGCCAACATCGAGCTCTGCATTGTCGTTGTCTATTTGAAGTGCAATGACATTGGCTTTGGGTGCATAGAAGAAGCTCGCTTCTTGGAATAGCGCACTGATGCCTGTGTCTTGAACATGGACTTGAGGGATACCGCGGATTTCGTTTTCTGGGACTAAATCAACGCCGGTAAGTTGAGCGACAGGTCTGTTCGCCATTTCTCGGAGTTGTTTGTGGTAAGGCTGGTATAACTCGTCCATATTCTCATCAGAGTCGATACCTTTAATTTTATAGGTGAAGCTGTCTTTGTTGACGAGAGTGAATGTGCCATCGCGCTCTTCAAATTGAAGATCGATACGAGATAGGGCGCGGCCATATCTGTCGGGTTCAGTAATAATAACGCCATTTACAACGGCTTTATCGATGCGAGTGTGCATGTGGCCAGCGACGATGGCATCAAGCTCTGGGTTTGCATTGGCAATGTCGGTGACACCGGTGTCGGCAATGTCATTCTCGTTCTCAATTCCCATATGGGCAACCAATATGATGGCATCCACTTTATCATCAATCTCTTTGACGATTTTCTTCACTTCCAAGGTTGGATTAGTGAAAGTGACGCCTTCTAAACGGTTGGTACCTTGCGCAAAGACCTCCGTCATTGGGGTATCCATTCCGATCACGCCGATCTTAATGCTACCGCGTTCTAGGATGGTGTAACCAGGCAGGAATGGGTTTCCGTTTTTGTTCTTGATGTTGCCACCGAGAGACTGCCCTTTAAATTGGGTAACGGCCCTGTTGAGGGTTTTGAGGCCAAAGTCGAATTCGTGGTTACCTAAAACCCACACATCGTATTTCATGTGATTAAAGCCAAGCATCATTGGATCAACGGGCTCGTCTTTGAAGGTTTCTACGAAGTTGCCTTGGATGGTATCGCCAGCGTCGACAAGGATAATGTTAGATTGCTCTTTGCGGATCTCACCAACTTTGGTCGCGATTTGGCTCAAGCTACCACGAGTGTTGAGTTTATCTGCCGCGTAATCCCACGCCATAAAATGACCGTGGATATCTGAAGTACCCAGTATCGTGACATCGTGTATATCGCCATCAGCTGCAAAGGTGGGAAAGGCTAGAGAGAGTAGGATGGCGCTTGATAGTATGTGTCTTTTCATAATTATGTTCACATCGTGGTTTTAAGTATGACGCTACCATATAGAATCGAGGTTATCTTATGGGTGATCAGTATCATATTTCTAATGATATAACTAATTGATGTTTCAAATAAATGTGATTCATGACCATCTCGTAACCACTTAAGTTATGGAGAAATGCACCACAACTCTTCGCTATCTTTTCAATCTTCGATTTCTTTAATCAAACTTCCTAAGCGATGGTGTATTAACAAGCACGCTTGTAAGCTGTTGAACGTCTTGCCTGTTGAAATAAACAAGGTATATATCGTCCAACTCTCACTTACTGTGGCAGTAAGATGATCTTGCCCTCTAGGCGTGTGGTTTTCGATTCAATGAGATCAATCGCGGTTTGCACTTCATCGAATGGTAGATAGCGGTCAACGTCGAGCTGAATGTCGTTTGTGATGAAGTGATCTAGCATGGTCGTGAACTTATCACGGCGAACATCTTTACCTTCTGCTTCCTCCCAATAACGCAAGAAGAAGGTGCTGAAATCGATGTGTTGGTTTTTCGCGTACTCAAAGAAGCGTGGCTCGTAAAAATCCAACGACAGCGTCCCATAGTTGATAAAGCGCCCGTTGTTGCCAAGGGTGTGAACAAGATCGGTTCCGGGTGAGCCGCCAATCGCATCAAAGGCAACGGTTGGCATAGGCAAGCCTAATGCCTTAATTTGAGAAACTAGATCAGCGTTCGCATCTATCACCCAACAGGAAGTAGCAGGGTATTGTGTCTGCTGTGATGTAACGACAATGATGTTGAAGCCGAGTGATGCTGATAACTGGGAGAAGATCTTACCGATGGCTGAACTGCCCGCGTTGATGATCAACACATCCTCTTGGGTCAGCTTGGCTATTTCTGTCGTTAGCACCCATGCGGTTAGCGCATTAATGTACAACTGACAGGCGTAGCCATTGTCTAAATGTTGAGGAATTTGGAACAGATCATCTGGTGATACATCGACATAGTTCTGCCATGTTCCACTGGTTGCCACAAGCACTCGTTGATTCACTATAAACTCAGCACTGCTGGATTCTACAATCCTTCCTACCGCTTCAAATCCCGGTACTCTCGGCGGCTGATGGCTATGTTTGTATTGGCCCACACCATAAATCGACAACAGATCACTAGGGTTGATGTTAGTCGCTTCAATTTGTACGCGAACTTTATCTTTGTCTAGTACCCCTAAAGCGACATGTTCTAACTTGAGAGATTCTTTTGGCTGACCGAAACGGAACTGGCTAATTCGGGTATTTTGCTTAGTGTCAGTCATAGTTTGGGCACCTTTATGGATTATGAGTACTGCATTGATTTTAAGTGTAGCGTGTTCATAAACAACCTTGGGTCACTAATATTGCTTAACATAGCTGGCGTCGGTAAACAGTCGTCATCAACGTAGTCGACATAGTCTGCCGCCGAATCGAAGATCAAAATATCCAAAGCCAAACGATCCAAGCCATATCGGCCTCGGTGGATCATATCCGCTGAAAACACCAATAAGTCACCTGCGGCTAACGGTATCTGCTTACCACCAGAGATGTCATCGCTGCTCACTTTGCCGTTTTCTTCTTGGCGAACATTGTACTCTTCTTCGTTATCCCAACGTTTGTGCGTGCCGGGGATAAGTTCCATGCCGGGCTCATCAAAAAGGGGCACTCGCAGATGCAATACTTGGGTTTCCATGATGACTTTCATCTGGTCATCAATGTCGTAGTCGTATTGACAGTCACGATGCCAGAAGTCTTTTTGCTGCGGGTTTACTGGGTTGAAGAACAGCTGTGTATTCATGAATGCCGGCTTGTTCGGAATCACCGCATCAACCACATCCATCACTTGTTTCGAGCTTATGAAGTCGAAAAGCACGCTTCTATCGTCGGCAGGCAAATACTCGCTTCCCGTAATTAAAGACGAGTTAAATGCTTCTTCTTTATAGAATTCTTCGTTGTCTGCTTTCCATGATTCATGAAATTTCAGCACGACTTTTCTAAGCGATGCAATTTGAGCTTCATTGAAATAATTTCTGATAACAAAGTAACCATGTTCGTCGTAACGGTCACTTAATTGTTGGCTGTTTTCTACCACTGACTACCTTCGTTCATTCTTTGCTGTATAATAGCTAAGGTCAACAGCCCTAGAGATTTCTTGGGCGCATAATGCCAGACAGTCGTCATTCAACCAAGTAACGAGTGCAGAAGCCTGTAGATTCAGTGATGCGATAAAACTCTATGGGGGCGAGTGTTACATGCCTATCCATATCATGAACTCATGCGATAAAAATCTCCGCATATGTGATCTACCCCCTTTTTTTATAAAATAAAAAGATTCACATGGTGAATGTTTTTGTGGTTTGCATGATTATTGACCATGTTGAAATTTGGTTGCGTATGGAAGATAGAAAATCATGGATGGTTTTTCGCTGGATATGAGAACACTTAATTTTATTATTATTTTGTTCTCTTTCATTTACTGTATTGGCTTGTTGTTATTTCAATTCACTCAACAGTCCATTAAAGGGCTTTCAATCTTTTCCATTTCAATATTTGTTATCGGAACTGGGCCGTTGATGTTGAGCCTAAGAGGGGAGTTCCCTGATTGGGTCACCGTTATTGGTGCCAATATGGTCATTGCGCTTGGTTTTCATCTCGCCTTGTATAGCTTATGTCTGTTTCGAGAATACTCTCTCAAATGCACCTACCTCAGTAGTCTAATGATGTTGGCTCTTTTGCCATGTTTTATTTACTTCACGTTCTATGAGCCTTCCATAAAGGCTCGAATTATCCTCATTAGTTTATATCTGGCTTTTGTGACTCTTTGCACTGCCTTTGCGGTATTAAAGGGCCGGCGTGATGACTTGACTCTAGGTATTCGGATGATGGCCTTGTCATTTACGATATATGGCGGGTTTATGGTTTTTCGAGTTGTGGTGACACTATTTTCCGCTGAGCTTCAGGATTTCATGGCGGCCACTCTCATTCATCAACTTGCCTTTTTAGTGAGCATCGTTCTTATTGTGTCGATGAGCTTTACAATGCTTTGGCTGATTAACGCAAGGTTGCTTAGTTCTATTCACGAGCTGTCCTACAGCGATCCTCTAACGGTACTGGGAAACCGCAGAGCATTAGATGAGATGGTTCCAGTTATCATGAAGCAGGCGGAAACTGCACCTGTTAGTGCCATTATGATGGATATTGATAATTTTAAGTCGATCAATGACCAACACGGACACATTGTAGGTGACCTCGTGATCAAGTCTTTTGCTGAAATGGTTCAAAGTGCAATCAAAACATCGCCAACAGCCAGTGCGTTTCGTTTTGGCGGAGACGAGATAATGATTTTATTGCCCAATGTTAATTTCCTACAAGCACAGGCTATTGCTTGTAAGCTGCGATTATCTATTTCAGATATCTCAGCCGTGCAAGGGAATGAGATGTTTCTGACGTCGAGTTTCGGTGTCGCTCAGCTTCACCCACATGAGAATTGGGATGGGTTTATTAGTCGAGCCGACAAAGCGTTATATCAAGCGAAAACAAACGGTCGCAATATGACTTCAATTTGTCCTAGTCATATTAACGAGATCGTCACTGCCACATCACCAATACCGCTGCAATAGAGAGTAAGATGAGTGCAAGAATGTCTTTGCGTGCGATGCTTTGTCCTAACCAGAAGTAGGATATCAACACCATGAAGATCACTTCGACTTGTCCAAGCGTCTTTACGTACGGAACGGCTTGAAGTGACATTGCGCTAAACCAACCCAGAGAACCGATAACACTCGCTAGGCTTGTCATTACGACCAGTTTCGACTTCTTGAATATCAGGCGCAGCGTGTCGCGTTCTCTGAAAAAGAGATACGTACAGATAATCACTGTCTGAAGGGAAATGACGAGGAACAGCACCCAAGCAGCGCTATGAGGGAACGGCAACCCTATGCTCAAACTTGCTTCCCGTACCCAAAGAGACGTTAAAGCAAAGGCGGTGCTACACGCCATACCTAATAAGAACACTTTTGGGGACAAGCTTCGCCAGCCAGAAGCGCTACTCATGATTAGCACGCCTAAAGTACCAATAAGTACGCCGACCCAACCTGTTAGTGTCAAAGCAGTACCAAAAAACAATACGGATAGCACCGCAGACACGGGGGCTTCACACTTGGCTAATCCTGCGCCTATCGCATAGTTTTCTAGCTTGAACAGCATCACCATTAAGCCGGTCGCGAGGATCTGCATGATGGCGGCAGCAACAATATAGAAAACAAACTCACCCGAAAAATCCGGTGCGGAGACTGGCTGCCATTGATAGAGGGTGTAGAGGTAAATAAGGGCGATTGGGCCAGCCCAAATAAAACGCGCCAACGTCACGCCAGCCACGCTCATGGTGCCACTTAATTTACTTTGAAAGGCATTGCGCCAAGATTGGCTAAAGGCAGCAAGGAGAGTAAAGGCTATCCAACTAAAAGACATGACGCGTCCATGTGTTATGTAATTTGCTGATTATATTAACAAATAAAACCAATATAAGAAGCGACTTGTTCTTTTAATAAGCAATAGTCAGTTGCGTGAATCGCTCGGTTTTGAAGAATATTCGGTCTTTAAAACTTGCGCTGTAAACCTTAACGGCTTCATTTACTTGTCACTCGACATCAATCGATTGTTTAGAAAATCGCTTCTTTTCTGTTCTTGAAGTAGAACAGCGCGCTGATCAAAAAGAACAGTAAGGTGAAGTAATAGAAAAAAGAAGACAGTGAGGCCAAGAAGGCAAGGTTCTGTTCTATTTCTTGTTCGGTGTAGCCCTGAGACACCAACTTATAGTAGTAAGCGTACAAGATACCGATCAGACCGTATCCGAGGTTAAACATCAAACCTTTGAAACTAAGAACGGTGGCTCTGTTGTGTGATTCGGTCTTTTTATTCAGGTGGTAGCTGATGAAAATGTTCATCGTCATGATGATAAAGATTAATACTAGTGCCGGAATGACTCCGTAAATCGACCAACCTAAACTGATCCAGTAATAAGTCGCCATGCTTGCCAATCCCATAACCACAATGAAGGTTTTAGCCTCCATACTCTCTGCTAATCTTCGGCTTTGTCCTGCCAATATAATCTTAAGCAAGCTGATACCCGCACCAATAAAACCAAAGTAGATAATTGGAATATCAATGGCCAGATAGTATTGGCTGTTCATGGTTAGGAACATGCGTGAGGTGTGTTCGAATAGGCTGTAGTAGAGCAAGATGAACAGCACGTAAGGCGTAGCGAATACCCATTTACCTGCATCGATCGTCAATTTAAGACTTGAGATGGTGGTTGCCAATTTGGTTTGGTCGCTTGGCATCAGCTTTTTCTCTTCGCGCATATTAATCGCGGCATAGATAGCGATCATCGCTACAAATAGGGTGGCGAACACAGGAATACGCATCAGATCTTTGGTGCTTTCTGGTTCGGCTAGTCCAAGGAAATGAAAGATGTTCGTCATAAAATTCACGTCGTACATCGCCGCACCAATTAGTGTGACAAAGATACCGACCGTTGAGGCGACACGAAGCTGGATTTGCAGCACTCGCGGCCACAACTCTTCATTACCTTGTTCTTTTAAGGTGTCGTAAGCCAATGCCTCGTCGGCGCCGCTGGCCAGTGCCATCGCTAAGCCACTGAGAATCCGGTTAATCAGAAAGACTATGAACACCAAGTCGGGGTTTCCGGTTGGCACTAAGGCGATCATTGCGATCTCAACAAACATCACAATCGAAGACAGCACCACCAGTTTCTTGCGGCCTAAGGTATCGGCGAATGCACCCGACGGTACTTCAGCAAGCATAATGGTGGCCGCCCAAACTACATTGAGCATCGCGAATTGAGACAGGGTTAACCCGTAATCTAAATAAAGTAGTGTGAATATAGGGTAGTAAAAACGCGCAAAGTAGCTGCTTCTAAACATCAAGAAGTAGCGGACATTGGGAATTTTAAGGATCTCTTTGAGCGTCATGATAATTTCAGTAATTTAGATAACACATTATTATGTATAACCCTTTTACTCTTTTAAATCATGGAATTGTTGCCAAATCCCTAAAATATCTGGTTTGGGTGATCTTCGAACTCATTGTTCATAGTGGGTTATAGGTTTCTCGTCTTCAAATCACTTTCCCCTATTCATTTAGTTTGTGGTGCCGTTTCACTTGTTCGACTGATTTTGGTGCAAGATCGAACTTCTACAACGTCGCTCTCGTATTTACATCTTATTGTATGATTTAATTATTGGTAATAACGATACGCAATGAATCCAATGTAATTGAGGAAGCGAGCATGATCTTAGAGTCATTCAGTCTGGAAGGTAAAGTAGCGATAGTGACGGGCTGTAACACGGGGCTTGGGCAAGGTATTGCATTAGGCCTAGCGGAAGCCGGTTGTAAGGTTGTCGGTGTTAACCGAACAGAGCCTGAAGAGACTATTGAGAAAATGAGTGCAGCAGGTCATTCGTTCCTAAACGTGAGTGCTGATCTTCTCGAGCAAGCGTGCATTCCAGGGGTTATAGAGCGCACTTTGGCTGAGTTTGGCCAAGTCGACATTCTCGTGAACAATGCAGGAATTATTCGCCGCCAAGATGCTATTGAGTTCTCAGAGCAAGATTGGGATGACGTAATGAACGTGAACACCAAGACGGTGTTCTTTATGTCTCAGGCTGTTGCAAAGCAATTTAAGGCTCAAGGTACTGGCGGAAAGATCATTAACATTGCATCGATGCTCTCATTCCAAGGTGGCATTCGAGTTCCTTCCTATACGGCTTCAAAAAGTGCTGTGATGGGCGTGACACGTGCGATGGCGAACGAATGGGCGCGCGATAATATCAACGTGAATGCGATAGCCCCCGGTTATATGGAAACGAACAATACTCAAGCTCTGCGTGAAGATGCTGAGCGTAATCAAGCGATTCTTGAGCGTATTCCGGCTGAACGTTGGGGTAAACCGCAAGATATCGCAGGTCCTTGTGTGTTCTTAGCATCATCAGCATCGGATTACATTAATGGCTATACCATTGCTGTTGACGGTGGTTGGTTAGCACGCTAATTAGTTTTTTATTCTAAATTTTGAGTTTGCAGCAATCTTGCAGGAGAAGATAAATGAAAATCGCTTTAATGATGGAAAACAGTCAAGCAGGCAAAAATGCTATGGTATCAGCTGAACTAGAGTCAGTTGCTGGTGGTTTTGGTCACGATGTCTTCAACCTAGGAATGACAGACGAGAACGATCACCACTTAACGTATATTCATCTAGGTATTATGGCGAGCATTCTGATTAACTCAAAGGCTGTTGACTTTGTTGTGACAGGATGTGGCACTGGCCAAGGTGCTTTGATGTCACTGAACCTGCATCCGGGGGTGGTTTGTGGTTACTGCCTAGAGCCATCAGATGCTTTCTTGTTTAACCAAATTAACAACGGTAATGCTCTCGCTCTCGCTTTTGCTAAAGGCTTTGGCTGGGCAGGTGAACTCAACATTCGTTATATCTTTGAAAAAGCGTTCACAGGCGAGCGTGGTAATGGGTATCCACTAGAGCGTGCAGAACCACAGCAACGTAATGCAGCAATTTTGAATGAAGTGAAAGCGGCGGTGGTAAAAGATAACTTTATTGATTCTCTGAGAGCCATCGACCAAGATCTAGTGAAAACAGCGGTTGGCAGCGAACGTTTCCAACAATGCTTCTTTGAGCATTGCCAAAACCAAGAAATCGCTGATTATGTTCGTTCACTTTTAGATTAATTAGAGCGTTTAGTTCTGATAGAGCCAGCCTTGTTCGGCTGGCTTTTTGATGAATAATTAAAGCAATGTAATGAGACAAACAGTAATCAACTGGCTAAATTGCGATTCGTGTTTTCCTGCATCTACTCTTCATCTTCGGTTTCTTTGGAAGCATTTGAGGCACAGCCTTTCTCTAGCCAGTTATCGAGCACGCGTTGCAGTGCCTTCAAAGAGGTTGGCTTCTCTAAGCGACCATCCATCAGTTTGCTGATCATATCTAACTCGTGTTGTCCTGATTCGCCAGACAAAGCAATGATTGGTGTTTGAGGTGAGCGTGCCTTGATGATTTGGCTTGCGTCAAAACCATTCATTATCGGCATTTGTACGTCCATTAAGATCAAATCGACCTTGTGTGTTTTGAACAGCTCGACGGCATTCTCACCGTTTTTGGCTTGCAAGCTATTTACACCAAGTCGACTCAGGTACATCTGAACAAGCGTGCGTTGTACTTCTTTATCATCGACGATAAGCACGGTTGGAGCCAAATGGTTCTTTGGGGTTAGCGCACTTGTTGGTTCTGAACTTTGCGTTTCTGCTTGGTTATCTGGCTTAGCTTCAGCGTTGGTTTTGTTTTCAGTTGAAGTTTGATTGTGCTTCCAATCATTGAAGTAAGGCGTACGAAGTGCGTCTGCTTTGGGGGCATTGGGTACCACCGGGAAGTACAGGTGGAACTCAGTAAACTCCCCAAGTTTAGAGTGGCACTCAACTCGGCCGCCAAATGAACGCATTACACGTTGGCAATAGCCAAGCCCTAGGCCGCTACCACCGCTTTTTTGGTAAGAGAAGAAGTCATCAAAGATCTTATGCGTAATGGCTTCGTCAATGCCTGGGCCGGTATCTCGGAATATCAGAACGTTCTCGTAAGGTCCTGTGTTGGTGCTGATCTCAATTTGGCTTTCTGGATAAGAATCAAAGTAATAGATTGCATTGCGTATCAGGTTGAAAATGACGAAGTTGAATAAGGTTTCATTGAGTTTTGCTACAAAATCAGCGTGTTGTGGTAAACGAATGCGTTCAATGATCTTTTCATTCTCAAAACCATAGTGGCTTACGGCTTGATCCACGGCTTTGTGGATAGAGGTCATGGTCACAGGTCCGTGTTCAGGCGTACTGTCACTGACTTCGCGCAGGATGATATCAATCAGTTGTCGCCCGCGTTGAATCGCCGCTTGGCCATTCTCAATATCCTTTAGGATTTGTTTCGCTGGGGCTTGGTTATCAATGTGCTGTTTTAACACCTCAAAATGCAGCTGCACTTGAGCCAGCGGGTTACGCATTTCGTGTGCGATAGAATTAGCTAGAGCGCGACTTTGGCGAATGCGTCTATCGGCTTCAATGGTGCTTTGTACACGAGTTAACAAGGTTTGCAGGGCAGAGATCTCTTCGTTAGAGAACATCTTATCGTTGCTCTTGTGTGACGAGACCAATAAGTGTGTGACCGATTTCCCCTGACCAAATAAAGGCATCACCAAAGCGGTGTCGTTTGAACTCATCTTGTCATACAGGGCTTTAATCGATCGCTTGGCTGGCGCGGTGTAATCAAGCTCCTGAGACAGCTCATCAAACACTAAAACGGACTTGTTGGTAGACAGGTAATCTTCGTAGAAGGTTTCGTTGTAGTTGCTGTTCACCAGACGCAGTTTGTCTTCTGGGATCTGCAGTAGGCTACCTAGTCGACGCATGGCATCATCAATCGACAGCTTAAAATCGTCTTCTAGTGAGAGGATCTGCTGTACTGGCGTTTTCTTGTTTCCGTAGACAAAGAAGGAGGCGTAGTGGCTTACGCGTTTGTAGAGAACATGCCAAGTGATGCCGATAATCGCACAGATTGGGATAGCAACAAGCCATTGACTGTCGTCTGTCAGCGGGATAAATATCGCGCCAAAAGGGATCACCAAAATAGCACAAACCAACATCGCATTTAGGCTCATGTACGCCAGGTATTTCACGCTGTAGAAGCGCGAGGTCAGCAGGGCATAGCCAACGAACAACATTTCACTTATCGACAAAGCTGGTGGCAGCCAAGTGAGCGAGAAATCACGTAAGAAGTAGGTCATGCCTAGGTGGATTGTCGCAGTCGACAGCATGAAGACTAAAATGCCGGCGATCATGTAGTTGGTTTTGGCTAAGGTCAGCTTGCTGCTGTTGGCGCGCATGGCCACAAGGTTGAGTAGTGTCAGCACTACAAAGCTTATCATTCCAATGAAGAAGTACGGCGTATGCGGGCCAAACTCAATCACGAACTGGCTTGGGCCAGCAATGGTGACGTGTTCAACGGTTAACCCCGGACTTAAATTGATAAAGAAGGAGTAGACGGTTAAGGTAACGAAAATGGCTTGTTGCCACACATGAACCTTACCATTACGTTGTTCGGCGGCGAGCTTACACGAGAAGTAATAGGCAAAGGCAAACGCAAAGAAAGAGGCGAGGTTGGCAAACTTTGCGGCGAACACAGCGGCCGAGGCCCCAAGTTCGGGTAATAAGTCGGTATGGAAATAAGCGTTACTACTGATCCACGCAACAATGCAGATCGAGTACGCGATGTAAGGGGCATGGTGTGTCCCCGCGATCACTTCGTTCTTCTGTTTCAGGCGATAGCAGTAATAGAACAACCACATGACAACCACTGCTACGGTTGCAAGCAGGGTGATTGCTTTTGCATAGATGATCGCCTCAAGGCCGAAATCAAACATGTTCATCCTTTTTTACCGAGCTAGTTTTTCCTGCCGAGCATGGATTTTCTAATGACTTTCTACTCTCTCGCACTGCGCGTTTGTAGCTCCGAAAATCGACATTATTGAACGCTTTTACCATCATCTCGAAATTCCAGAACCCACGATAAATTGTTGTGCCATCATCATTTAATTCGCAATACCCAGCATGGAAGTACGCATTGGAATCAATGGTTTGATAAAACTGAAGCATGAAAGGTTGCTCGATAATAGTGAAGCCAATCTTATAGCCTATTTGGTGTAACACACTCATCAGCTCTTTTTGAGCAAGGTAGAGGAAATAGAGCTGTTGTTGGGTATTGCCACTGACTGTCAGACGCAACACTTCACATAGGGCATTTTGATCGGACAATTGTAACTGGAATTGTTGGTCAAATTCTGGGAGAGAGTAACATTTTGACAGTGTAGGCGGTGTGAAAAGTTGTAACCTTGCGAGTTCATCGTAGCCGTAATTGGGTAAACAGTATTGCCATTGCTCATTGCTGAATGGCGGTGCGTAACTTAGCCAAGTGTCATTCTTAGACCAGTCTTGAATCAGCGTAGAGGAAACCAGTGTCGGAAAGCCTTCATCGACTGGATGTTTGAGCAGAATAAAATGCTTACCTGCCTGAGAAAGGTGTAATAAAGGCAGCATCTCAAACCATTTCTCACCCTTGATGAACACCTCAAGATTGCTTAAAGCAATGGCATCGCTGATTGGCATTCCTTGTGGGTGACTCGGTGTTTGTACCAAAAGTGGCTCATGTTCTATCTGTTCGATGATCGCACCGTAATAAGCACTGTCGTTGATAGGGAGGTCGACATGAGAAATGGAGCTTGGATTTAATGGAGATTTTGCTTTGATCGCAGCAATTTCACACTCACACCAGAAATCTAGCCAATGCATATAGCACTGCCCTACGGCCTGCTCTAGAAGAGAAATCTCTGCAGATAGTGTATTTGGATAGCGCAGAATCAGATCGCGGTAGTCCATCACCTCAAACAATACAGAGTAGCTTTTGTTTTGATGCTCTGGGAAAAGCAATTCTAACTGGCTTCTACGATATTCAGTCACGTTTTGAAAAAGCTCAGTGCGCTGTTGTGGCTGATAAGTGCTGATGACGAGCTCTATCAGCGCTCGCTGTTTTATTTCGATAGACAGACTGCTAGCCAACAGTGAGCCTAAAGACGACGTTAATTTCATGTTTAACCTAGCCTAGGTTTATATAATTATTTTTATTTGATCTGCACTATCTATAGGACACTGATTTTAGGTATGTGTTTGAAGTTACGTTACTTTGAGAGAGCCAATCGTAACTTTACTTGTGTCTATGGTGTGAGAAGTAAGTTGCATAATCGGGCGAGATTTTACTACTTGCACTCACCCTTAACAATAAAGATTTGCCATATTTGAATAAATTCACAGGTGAATAAAATACATTATTATCAACAACTTGTAGGGTTGGATCACAGTTTTAAAATCAGACATGATTAAGCCGAGCATAAACTTTTGGATTTATAAAATAATTTCAAATATCTATTTTTTGAACCAATATCATAATTCACATCAAGATGAGCTCATCTTATCAATCGTGGCAGGAATGTTTTTGGTGTTAAATATGTAATTAACTGATTGATTGTATCTTTCTTATATTCGCTTATTCCTTCGCTACCCATTTTAATGATTTAAATATCAGGTGGATAAACGCAGGGCTCCAGTGCTCGGTTTGTTTTCCTGACAATCTCCTGTGTTTATAGACCAGTTACACCATAATCTCTGATGAAGTGATGACATTCGAGGTTTAAGCTTGCCTGCATATGAAACATTATTGCGAGTAATCCCTCGTAAATGATTGAGGTAGAGAGAATTTATGAAGAAAGTACGATTAACATCATTACTTGGAATAGCAACCTTGTTTAGTGTTGTGGCGTTAGCTGGGTGTAGTCAGAAATCAGAGGTACCAACTCAACCACAAGAGAATGCGAACCCTATCTGCAGCACTAAAAACCTGACGGGTGGTTGGTCGCAAAGTGAGATCACACCGGAAGCTAAGCAAGCTTTAAATGCAGTTCTTGGCCAAATGAACACTTCAGCTGAGCTCAAACAGATCCTTAGTGTTCGAACTCAGGTTGTCGCGGGTTTGAATTACGCTATTGAGTTTGAAATGGATAATGGTGAAGTGTGGAACACCATCGTTTACCGTTCTCTACAAGGTGACATCGAAATGACGCAACCTGCACAGAAAGGTCTTCTGTGCTCATAGCCTAGATGCGCCAGTGTCTTGTGAGATAGGCTGATAACAAATAAAAATGGCTCCGTGTTGGGAGCCATTTTTGTTTTTAAGAAGACTGATCCACTGAACGATTTTTAATCGGCCAGCTCGGGCTCAGCTAACTCCTGAACACAAGCGCGGCTGATGTCTTCATCAATGTAGGCCATACCAAGTTTATTGAGGTAGTCCATGCGATCGGCAGTGCGAAGCTCGATGTCTGGGCCTGCAATGTTATTGGCTTGATAAATTTCAGTGAGGTGAGACATGAATTGCTCGCCAACACTCATCATCAATAGGCTCATTGCGCCTACGTCCGGTCTTACTTTGGCGCGTTGCTGTTCCGATAGGTTTACCGCTAATACGATAGGCTGCTCTTCACCTTCGAAGCGAACGCCTCGCTCACGAACGGTTTGTTGAGCCCAGTAGTACGCCAGTTCTTTGCTCTGAGTGAGAAACACTGGCTCAACCGATTCGGTGTAGTTGTTGCCGATGGTCGCCATGGTTTTTGAAGCTGCTTCGTTGAGCGCTTTGTCTCCAGAACGTTTTAGGCCTTGGCCTTGAATAGAAGCCAATAAAGCTGAAGATGTGCCGTGATACCAAGTATCACCCGTCGCGAAACCATTCTCTGATAACAGTGTTTTTGCATCTTGTAGGTGTGTAGGTATTGAAGTCATAGGCACTCTCAACAAATAGGAATATGAACAAATATGTATACAGTTAGCTTAAACAGAAGTTGTTCGGTTAACCGTGGTGTGGAACACAAATCTGAGGCTTTGAGATAAAGCTGGCAGTACAAGCTTTATCTCAAAGCCTTCCCCCGGATCTTACCTAAGTAAGAGAGAAGGACGGGGGAGGCTTTAGCGTTAGCGGTTAATCAAATTGATTAGACGTATTCGCTTCACCCGCGGCTTTTAGTGCATTCTCACCCGCGAAGTATTCTTTGTGATCATCACCGATGTCTGAACCAGACATGTTTTGGTGTTTAACACAAGCGATGCCTTGGCGTATCTCTTTGCGCTGAACATTTGCAACATAGCCCAGCATGCCTTGGTCACCGAAGTATTCTTTTGCAAGGTTGTCGGTTGACAGCGCTGCAGTGTGGTAAGTCGGTAGAGTAATCAAGTGATGGAAGATACCCGCTTCACGAGATGCATCCGCTTGGAATGTGCGAATCTTGTCATCAGCTCGTTTAGACAATTCAGTTTCGTCATATTCAGCACTCATTAGGCTAGCACGGTCGTAAGCTGAAACATCTTTACCTTCTGCTACCATCGCATCGTATGCTTGTTGGCGGAAGTTTAGCGTCCAGTTGAATGATGGAGAGTTGTTGTAAACCAGCTTCGCATTAGGGTGAACTTCACGTACGCCGTCCATCATCTCTTTGATTTGACCGATGTGTGGCTTCTCAGTCTCAATCCATAGTAGGTCAGCACCCGCGTTGATTGCTTCAATACAGTCGAATACACAACGGTCTTCACCAGTACCTTGGCGGAATTGGTATAAGCCTGAAGGTAGACGCTTAGGTCGAACTAGCTTGCCGTCACGGTTAAAGCAAACGTCGCCTTCTGCCATATCTGCAACATCGATCTCTTCAACATCTAGGTATGAGTTGTAGATATCACCTTGGTCGCCCGGCTCTTTCACTACTGCGATTTCTTTTGTTAGGCCAGCACCTTGAGAATCGGTACGAGCAACAATAACGCCGTTGTCGATGCCTAGTTCAAGGAAAGCGTAACGAAGTGCGCGAAGTTTTGCGTGGAAGTCAGCGTGTGGAACCGTTACTTTGCCGTCTTGGTGACCACATTGCTTCTCATCGGCAACTTGGTTTTCAATTTGTAGACAACATGCGCCTGCTTCAATCATCTGCTTAGCCATTAGGTAGGTCGCTTCTGCGTTACCAAAACCTGCATCGATATCGGCGATGATTGGCACCACGTGTGTTACGTGATTGTCGATTTTGTCTTGGATAAGGTCTTGTTGGTTAACGTCGCCCGCTTCACGTGCAGCGTCTAGCTCACGGAATAAACCACCCAGTTCACGTGCATCAGCTTGGCGCAGGAATGTGTATAGTTCTTCTACTAGGCCTGCAACCGATGTTTTCTCATGCATAGATTGGTCTGGAAGTGGACCAAAGTCTGAGCGAAGTGCTGCAACCATCCAGCCTGATAGGTATAGGTAGCGTCGGTCTGTCTTGCCATCAAAGTGCTTCTTAATAGAAATCAACTTTTGTTGGCCGATAAAACCATGCCAGCAGCCTAAAGACTGAGTGTATTGAGAACTGTCTTTATCGTAAGCCTCCATATCCGCACGCATGATATCTGCCGTGTATTGCGCGATATCTAGACCTGTTTTGAATTTGTTTTGAGCTCGCATACGAGCAGCAGATTCAGCATTGATTGCATCCCATGGAGCACCTGCAGCGCTTTTTGCAACTTCTATCATTTCGATATCTTGTGTAATTTGCGACATAACTATTCCTTAGTTTCACGTGGGGTATGGTTGCCAAATTGGCTTGGATTAAAACTTTGCTATGGACAAAGAATAACCACTCATGTGATAATTTTGTTAATTTATAGTTATTATATTCGGTATTTTTCTTATGAATATTGCTCGTATAGACCTTAATTTGCTTGTGTATTTAGACATGTTGCTACGTGAAAGAAACGTTACACGAGCAGCAAATCAATTGGGTATTACTCAACCAGCCATGAGTAATGGCCTTCGCCGATTGCGTGATCTGTTTGAAGACCCGCTATTAGTGAGAACAAGTGAAGGGATGATACCGACCGAACGCGCGCACAAGTTGCAGCCACTGATTCGAAACATCTTGGCGAATGTAGAGAAGACACTGCAGCCGACCACAGAGTTTAATGCAGAAGACAGTGAACGCGTGTTTCGTATCATGGCGAGTGACTATGCAGAGTCGACCATTATTCAGCCGCTATTAAAAAAACTGAGCGAGATAGCACCGAAAATACGACTGGATATAATGACGCCAAGTGATGTGAGCTATCAGGATGTAGAGCAAGGTACCGTTGATATAATTATCAACCGATTTGACGATATTCCTCAGTCGTTTCACCAGATGAGCCTTTGGCACGACGGGTTTTCTTGTCTATTTAGTTGTGACAACCCGATAGCCGACAATTTCGATATTTTGTCTTATTTAAAGGCGCAACATATTTGGGTAAGTAAGACTGGTATGGGAACGGGAGTCGGGATAAACCCAAGCGAAGCACAAAAGCTTGGTTGGATAGATGAAGCACTAATGCGCATTGGTAAAACCCGTAACATCACGGTGTTTACGCGACACTACTTGTCGGCGATTCTCTTCGCACAACAGAAGAACCTGATCCTGACTATTCCTACCAAAGCCGCTCAACTGCAGCGCAATAACCCTAGATTGTTGATCAAGCCTGCGCCATTTGCGATTGAACCCTTTGAGGTGAAGATGGCGTGGAGTCCATTGTTACAAACCAATCCAGACCACCAGTGGATGCGTCGTTTGATTAAAAGTGTCGCTAACGAAATCGAGAGTGGAGTAACGGAATAACACAGTTTTTAGGGTATTTTTTATATGAATATCCAATATAACCGGCATAAATTAGCTAAATTCATGTCCGTTAAGTAAGTTTAAGTCAGTAAAGTAAATTTGAGCTAGTCACGAAAATTTATTGAGTAGCCATAAATTAGTTTGAGAGAGATTTTATGAGCAGTCGTATTCAACAGGGAAGCTTGAACATTGATAGCACCCTCTACCAATTACTTAATGAGCAGGTGATTCCTGGAACAGGCATTGTCGCTGAAGACTTTTGGCAATCATTTGCAACCATCCTTGAAGATTTGGCTCCAAAAAATCGCGCATTGCTTATCAAGCGTGAAGATCTTCAACATCAAATTGACGTTTGGCATCAAGAGCGTGCTGGGCAAACGCTCGATCCTGTGGAGTACAAACAGTTCTTACAGCAGATCGGTTATTTGGTTCCTGAAGGCGATGACTTTCAAGTGACGACAGCGAGCGTAGAGCCTGAGATCGCAACACAAGCAGGGCCGCAGCTTGTGGTGCCAATCATGAACGCACGTTTTGCACTTAACGCAGCCAATGCGCGTTGGGGCAGCCTATATGATGCGCTCTACGGAACGGACGTGATCAGTGAAAGTGATGGCGCGGAAAAGGACGGAAGCTTTAACCCAGCCCGTGGCGCTAAAGTAGTGACTTATGCTCGCGAGTTCCTTGATGACGCAGCGCCATTAAACGGTGTCTCTCATAAAGACGTGACCAAATACAGCATCAGTAACGCTAGCATCGGCAATAAGCTCATAGCGACACTCGATAACGGCGAAGAAGTCACTCTCATTGATAGCGACCAGTTCATTGGCTATCAAGGTGACGCAAGTTCCCCTTCGTGCATTCTTCTTAAACACAATAATCTGCACATCGAAATTCAAATTGACCCAAGCGCACCGATTGGTAGCGTTGATGTGGCGGGTATTAAAGATGTGTTGGTCGAAGCTGCCCTAACAACCATTATGGATTGCGAAGACTCGGTTGCTGCAGTTGATGGTGAAGACAAAGCATTGGCTTACCGTAACTGGTTAGGCTTGATGAAAGGTGATCTGCAAGAATCACTAGAGAAAAACGGCAAAACTATTGTTCGTAACCTTAATCCCGATCGCCAATACACCAGCGTGACGGGTGGTGAGATTTCACTAAAAGGCCGCAGCATGTTGTTCATCCGTAATGTCGGTCACTTGATGACTAACCCTGCGATTATTGATGCCGAAGGTAATGAAGTGCCTGAAGGCATTATGGATGGCATGATCACTTCGTTAATTGCGATGCATGATTTAAAAGGCAACAGCGCGTACCAAAACTCGACTGCGAACAGTATCAACATCGTAAAACCTAAGATGCATGGCCCTGAAGAAGTCGCCTTTACTAATGAATTGTTTGGCCGTATTGAAGATGCATTAGGGCTAGATCGATTCACGATAAAAGTCGGCATCATGGACGAAGAGCGTCGTACTTCGGTTAACCTTAAAGAATGTATTCGTGCAGCTAAAGATCGTGTTGTGTTTATCAACACAGGTTTCTTAGACCGAACGGGTGATGAGATTCACACCAGTATGGAAGCGGGGCCTTTTGCTCCTAAAACACAGCTGAAAACCATGACTTGGATTGGCGCATACGAAGATCAAAACGTTGATCTTGGCTTAGCTTGTGGCCTGCAAGGTAAAGCCCAGATTGGTAAAGGTATGTGGCCAGAGCCGGATAATATGGCGAAGATGATGGACGCGAAAATCGGACATCCACAAGCGGGTGCCAATACCGCTTGGGTTCCTTCTCCAACCGCCGCGACTTTGCACGCGCTGCACTATCATAAGGTGAGTGTACCAAGCCGTCAGAAAGAGCTTCGTGAGCGAGTGAGAGCCAATGTCGATGATATTCTTACTATCCCGTTACTGGGCGATCAAAAGCTTACCGCGCAAGATATTCAAAGTGAACTGGATAACAACACCCAAGGTATTTTGGGTTATGTGGTTCGTTGGATTGACCAAGGCGTTGGTTGTTCGAAGGTACCTGATATTAACGATGTAGGGTTAATGGAAGACCGAGCGACGCTGCGTATTTCAAGCCAGCATATTGCGAACTGGTTACGTCACGGCATTTGCGAGGAAGCTCAGGTAATGAAAACCATGAAGCGTATGGCCGCAGTGGTGGATGAGCAAAACGCTGGCGACCCGAGTTACCGTAACATGGCGCCTGATTTTGAAAACAGCATTGCATTTTCAGCGGCGTGTCAGTTGGTATTCGAAGGCTGTGCTCAGCCGAGCGGTTACACCGAGCCAGTGCTGCACGCGATGCGTCTAAAACTGAAAGCACAGGAATAGCGAAGCAACCGAATAACAAAAATAGAGAATGTAAAATACTAAAAAAAGCCCCCCCCCTTTAACCGAGCCCAAGGTGCCGCGCTTTTATAGCGCGGCTTTTTTTTGATTCATTTTTGTGAAGGGAAAGGTGGAAAGTGGGTCAGGTTAGTGATCACTAAGACTTAATTATTTCCGAGCCCTAATCACTGCCAGAACTTAGTTACTACCAACCTTATTTTCCGCCAAAGCAAAGATACTTAATGTCCATGTACTCATCGATGCCTTCTTTCGCACCTTCACGGCCAATACCTGATTGTTTCACGCCACCGAAAGGCGCGACTTCGGTTGAGATCAGGCCATCATTAATACCCACCATACCGTACTCAAGTGCCTCTGCGATGTTCCATACTCGATGAATGTTCTGACTGTAGAAGTACGACGCTAATCCATAAATGGTATCGTTGGCCATCTCGATAAGCTCTTCGTCCGTGTCGAATTTCATCACAGGCGCGACTGGGCCAAATATCTCTTGTTGAACGATGTCCATGCTGTGTTTTACATCTTTAAGAACAACAGGCTGAATGAAAAGCCCATTAAGCTCCTGAGTTGGCGTTACAGGCGCAGCACCTTGTTCAATCGCTCGGTTTATCAAAGCTTGGATGTTGTTCTTCGCATTCAGGCTGACAACAGGTCCAATCGTGACACCCTCATCTAAACCGTTACCAATCTTAAGCTGCTGAACCGCTTGATCGAATTTAGCCACAAACTCATCGTACACTTTACTGTGAACGTAGAATCGGTTCGCACAGACACATGTTTGACCTGCATTACGGAACTTCGACGCCATTGCGCCTTGAACGGCCGCGTCGATGTCAGCATCGTCAAACACAATAAAAGGTGCATTGCCACCAAGCTCCATAGAGGTGCGTTTGATGCCTTTTGCAGCTTGAGCCATCAAAATGCTGCCCACACGGGTCGACCCAGTGAAAGAGATTTTTTTGATCAACGGATGCGAAGTGAATAGGTTGCCCACTTGTTCAGGGCTTTCACCAAGAACGACTTGAAGTAGATCCTTAGGGATACCCGCTTGATAAGCCAGTTCAACCACAGCAAACGCAGAAAGCGGTGTCTCATCCGAAGGTTTCACGACAAAGCTACAACCCGCAGCTAAGGCAGGAGCCGCTTTACGAGTGATCATTGCAATCGGGAAGTTCCATGGCGTAATCGCACATGCGACACCAATAGGCTGCTTGATGGTCACCAAGCGTTTGCCAGCGACTGTGCTAGGAATGGAATCCCCATAAGTGCGCTTTGCTTCTTCTGCAAACCACTCAATGAAGCTCGCGCCATACACCACTTCGCCTGTCGCTTCGGCTAACGGCTTACCCTGTTCCATTGTCATGATTCGAGCAAGGTCATCTTTGTTTTCAAGGATCAGCTGGTGCCAACGATGAAGCAGTGCAGCACGAGATTTAGCAGGAATTTTTGCCCACTCTTTCTGTGCTAAATGAGCTCGTTCAATCGCGCTCGCTAACTCTGTTTTTGATGATACCGGTGCGTGCCCGATGAGTTCACCCGTTGCTGGGTTTGTGACTGCAACTGCGTTGTTCGCTTCTGTCACCATAAAAGAGAGTAAGTGCTGGTTATCAATGTTTAGCATCGTGATTCCTTTGTCGTGATTACTTTAGACGTGTTGCTGATGTGCGGGTTGGCGAGTGTTCAGATCACTTCGACCAAATGTTGATTAGTCGCAGATTGTCGTTGTTAATTCGATAGTTTTGAAGACCTTGTTTGCGCAAGCATTGTTTACCAAATCATGTCTATCAAAGTAGGTTTTTCGAAATCCATGATCAGCTAAGTCATGGACTTCGAAATTCTCTAAGAAAGTGTTTACTGCTGACTCCAATTATCAGCTTCGATTTTCGCCAGCGCTTTTGCTGCTTTTTGAAGTGCGGGCAAGAATTTTATTGCTTCATCCGGTTTCACTCGAATCACAGGCGCTTGTATCGCTAGGCCTAGGTTTGATTGACCTGTTGGTGATGGGATCAGCACTGCGATACAGACTAAGCCTGGTAAAAACTCTTCGTCATCAATAGCAAAACCTTGGATTTTCGCTTCTTCAATGTCTTTCTCTAGAGTCGAATAGTCGGTAATCGTGTTTACTGTGTATTGAGTCAGCGGCACATTTTCAATTAATCGTCTGCGCTGCGACTTAGACATATGAGCTAAAAACAGTTTTCCAGTAGCCGAGCAGTGCACGGGAACGCGAGAGCCGGGGTGCAGGTGAAAGCGAAGGGGGGCTTCAGTTTCGGCACGATCGAGATAGATGATTTCGCCACTTGAAAGAGCGGTCAGGTTACAACTCTCACCGACTTCTGCTCTCAGGTTCTCAAGGATAGTGCGTCGCGCGCTGTGCATGGTGCTATTCAAAAGTAGGTTTTCGGCAAGTTTTCTGAGTCGAATACCTGAGCTGTAGTGCTTTTCGTCGCCATCTCTTTGAATGATGCCCGCCGCTTCTAACTGTTGAAGCATTCGGTGCAGCGTGGGTTTTGGCAATCCGGTCTCTTCGACTAAACCTTGCAGAGAAATAAACTCGTCTTTTTGCGCTATCACCTCTAATAGTGCAAAAAGTCGGAGGGTCGGTGTATCCCCTTGAACTTGCGGTGTTTCTGTTTGCATACAGTGATTCATCCTTGCGATATGTCTATGCCTAAGAGTGTACATACTAAATCATTATTCTTCAATTATCTGAATAAAATTTGACCTTTTTTGTTATTCCAATAATATAAACATAAATTATGGAACAAATAATCTCAATAAATGGAATTTAAAGATGAAGGCGATTGAACGGATTATTGATAAAGCTCATTTAGATCGTAAGCGCGTTGTTTTGAGTGAAGCGGAGGACCCGCGAGTGCTAGCTGCTGCAAGAATAGCAATCGACAAACAGCTCGCTCACATCACACTTGTGGGCGATGAATCGGCGATCATCGCTGCTGCAGAACTTCACCACATTAACCTCGCTGGCATTCATATTGTTTCTCCACAGGCGTCGTCACTCAAAGAAGTGCTCGCTGAGCGGCTGTATACATTAAGAAAAGCTAAAGGCATGACTTATGATGACGCCCTAGAGCTGGTTCAAGATCCACTTGTTTTTGCCAATTTGATGGTAAGGGAAGGACTGGTAGACGGCACAGTTAATGGCGCTGTTTATACCACGTCTGATGTGGTGCGAGCTGCGCTGCAGATTATCGGCCCTGCACCGGACAGCGAATTGGTGTCAAGTTTCTTCTTGATGATGCTGTGTGAGCCTTTCCATAATCTTAAAGGCGGTATGATTTTCAGCGATTGTGGTTTGGTGATTAACCCCACTGAAACCGAGCTGGCATCGATTGCCGTGGCCGCATCAAACAGTGCTCAAACGCTACTGATGGAAGAGCCTAAAGTCGCGATGCTGTCGTTTTCGACCAACGGGAGTGCCAAACACGAATCGGTCGATAAGGTTCGTAATGCTGCTCAACTCGTGAAACAACGTTGTCCCGGAATCGCCGTCGATCAGGACGTTCAACTCGATGCGGCGATTGTCACTGAAATAGCGGCGAAAAAGTTGCCTGATTCAGAGGTCAAAGGTCAATCTAACGTGTTGATATTTCCTAACTTAGAAGCCGGTAATATCGGTTATAAGCTTGCGGAAAGGCTAGGTGGGGCTGTTGCGATTGGCCCGTTGCTGCAAGGGCTGAATCAACCAGCGAATGACTTGTCCAGAGGCTGTAGTGCCGAAGATATCTTTAATGTCATTGCCGTTACCGCGGTACAAGCGCAGCAAGGGAAAGCATCTGACTCTAAGGCTGACTCTGAAGCTGATGTTGAAGAAAGAGAAGAGTCGGAGTTTGAATTCCGGTATTAACACTCGTTGCTTAAACTAATGCGGAATCTTGCACTCATATTTACCCCCAAATAACCTAATTAGGATAGCTAATGGAGTTACCTGTTTTACTCGCCATTCTTGCCACCATTGCGGTAGGTACTTATTTCCAAACTGTCACTGGATTTGGTCTCGGTATCATTGTGATTGGGCTAACGGTCAGCCTTAATTTGGTATCCCTACCCGTTATAGCCGCTGTGGTCAGTATTGTGACCTTGTTCAATTGCTTGGTGGCGTTGATGGGTAAGCCACTGCTTGGGGAACTCAAGATTCTGGTGGTGTTAGTCATCGGTATTATTCCCGGCGTATCGATGGGCGTGTACTTGCTGGACGCGTTGAGCGAGTCGGCAACCCAAATCCTACGAGGGCTATTGGGTGCCATGGTGTTGTTCGCTGGTTTGAGCTTTATGTTTAAACCTAAAACTAGAACGGTCCGTTCGACAACCGTATCTTTCCTTGTCTCAGGATTTAGCTCTGGGTTAGCGGGGGGATTATTTGGGATGGCAGGTCCACCGATTGTTTATCATCTCTATCGGCAACCTTTTTCGCTCGATCTGGTGCGAAGCACACTGCTGATGGTTTTCGCTTGTACGTCGATGTCCCGTACGGTCAATGTCTATGCGGCGGGCGACATGGAACAGAGCATATTGTGGTTATCCGCTATTGCTGTTCCTCTGGTGGCGCTTGTCACAATGTTTGCTCGGCGTTTCCCATCGCCGTTGTCTAATGATCAACTCAGAAAGCTGGTGTTTACGGTGTTAATGCTGATAGGCGGATATTTGATGGCTGTCTCTGCATGGTCGTTGTTTGGCTCCTCGTAAAACCATTCTCGACAAAGGAGGCTAGTGATTCGCTAGCCTAAGCTTCCCTGTTTAAACACGCTTTAGCATCTCAAATATGCTCCTAGATAGCCCAAACAAGCAGCTCTCTTGTACATCTAAGGTGATGTTGCTGCGATAGTACGGGCTTAAATCGACGCCCATTCCCACGCCATGAATCTCAATACCGTTTTTGGTCGACTCGCGCTCAATCACCTGTTTGAGGTGGTTATCTAAATAGAACTGATCGTTGGCGGTACTGGTAGCGGTATCCATCGGGCAGCCGTCTGAGAACACAATCAAAACCTTTCGCTGGGCGGTGTGCTGCTGCAATCGATGACTCGCGAACTGAACCGCTTCGCCATCAATCCCTTCTTTAAAGATGTCGGCTTTACGAAGACTCGCAATGCCAAGTCGAGAACGTCTCCAATGGGTATCAAAATCCTTAAACACGATGTGCCGAACTTCGTTTAAGCGGCCCGGGTGCTTTGGTTGGCCTTGTTTAAGCCACTGCCGATAGACCTTGCCACCGTTCCAGTTATTGGTCGTAAAGCCAATAATCTCGAAAGGGATGTTGGCCAGTCCAACGGATTTGAGAATTGTATCAATCAGTAGGCTTAGCTTGTGACTGTGCTTTTGCATTGAGCCAGAGCAGTCCATCAAAAATGTGGTGGCACATTGATGAGATGTACCGATGTCAGGTTGATAAAAGACAGTGCTATCCAATGGCGATGTGACGAGCTTGGTGATGGTGGTGGCGTTAACAATGCCTTCTTCTAAATGGTCCTGACGTCGGTTCCTCTGTGGTGTGGCAACAAAGCTAGTAAGCATAGCGGCTAAACGGCGAGTGTTGACTTGTCTCGCCATGATGTCATCGGTTAGCTTTTGTCTCAGTTCGAGTAATAGGGTACGCCTGACGAGTTTGTCTGCGGCGATGACTTGATCAAATTCTGAATTAAAGACCTGATAATTGGCGCCCGACAACTCGAATACCTTGCTACTGCCTGTGATGTCGGTATTGACGTCTTGATCTTGAATGTCACCATCAACAATCAAGGCAAGCTGTGCAAGGATCTTGATGTCTTCTTCAACGGTTGGTGTGGGTGAGTTATTACTCTCTTGTTCTTGGTTGATGAGTTCTTGCGCTAAAGAGGCCAGTTCATTGGCGCAGTGAGCAAACTGTTGTTGGTCGGCTCGATGTGCCTTCAAGCGCTTCAGGCTGCTTCCGAATATAGGTACGATGCCCGCACGAGTTGATTCAACGGTTTCAGCAATCGGCTCAGAAACTGGAACACCGGTTAAGCGGGTGTGGATAACCTGCATCAATGTGAACAGCAGCATGCCAATTCGTGATTCAGTAAAGCCATTTTGATGGTACTGATCGCTCCAATACGCAAAGTTGAACTGAATGCTCTTAGTCACACCTTTTAGGTAAGACGGGACTTGTGATTCTATTCGTATTTGTTCGCAGAAATCATATAACAGACGTTCGACTTCGTTTTTTGGTCGTAATGAATAGTGAAGATCAGTATCTGACAACAATAGTCTCAGTGCCGATGAATCGATCTTGCCTTGCATTGAGAGCTTGCTGTTTGTTAAATCATGGCGAGAAACAAAGGTGAGATCGTTGGTGTGTGCAGACTGATAATAGCAGGGGCTATTACCGTTATAGAGACGCTCTCCCCGATAATTCAGGTTCAATTCACCACTGATCGCTCTAGCGACAGACACACCAAGGTCGAGGATCTTTTTCTGCTGAGAAGAAACATTGGCCATGGTTTACGACTCCGACTGCGCATAACTCTGAGTAGGCGTTTCTAGGGCCTCACCAAAGCAGCGGAAGTAATATTCGCTTACCAACTCTTTCTCTTCATCTTCACAACGGTTTAGGAATGAAAGCCTAAATGCCGTGGCTACGTTATCGAATATTCGGATATTTTCGGCCCATGTGATCACGGTTCTCGGAGACATTACCGTCGACAGATCGCCTGCTCTAAAACCATTTCGTGTTAACCCAGCAGTTGCGATCATTTTCTCAACTAACTGCTGACCGATTTCACTGTTCATCTCTGGGCGCTTGGATAACACGATCTTAGTTTCATGTTGTGGATCTAAATAGTTAAGCGTGGCGATGATGTTCCATCGGTCAAGTTGGCTATGGTTAAGCACCTGAGTACCGGAATACAAACCCGAGAAATTACCCAAACCAAGTGTGTTACAGGTAGCAAATAGGCGGAAAGAAGGGTGAGGCGTGATCACTCGGTTTTGCTCTAAAGAGGTGTATTTGCCGTCTTGCTCTAAGAGTTGTTGAATCACAAACATTACATCAGGTCGTCCTGCATCGTATTCGTCTAATACCAGAGCTATGGGTTGCTGGATACTCTGTGGAAGAATGCCTTCTTTAAATTCTGTCACCTGCATTCCATCTTTAATGGCGATGCTGTCCTTTCCTATGAAATCCAATCGGCTTAAGTGCCCGTCTAGGTTGATCCTCAAACACGGCCAGTTCAATCTCGCGGCGATTTGTTCAATGTGAGATGACTTGCCCGTTCCGTGTGTGCCTTGAATCAGCGTGCGACGATTGGAGGTGAACCCTGCCAATATAGCCAGCGTCACTTCGGGGTCAAAACAGTAATTAGGATCGACTCTCGGCACATATTCACCCGGATGTTCAAATGACATCACCGTTAGGTTACTGTCGATGCCAAAGCGCTCTCTCACGCTTACCGGCTGCGTTGGTACCAATTCCGCCTCTTTCATCATATTTCCCTCTATATAGCTCATCACTTGTCGCTACTATCGCGATATGTCATCGATTATTAACAGCTCCAGTTAAGTTAACGACACTTTTTGTACGAAAAACTACCAATAATGCGATCCAGTTTTATTAATTAGAATGAATTGTTCCAATTTAATATAAAAAGTTGACGTGCAAAAATTCTACTACTAAGGTGAAAATGAATTCGAAAAAGAGACAATTCATTCCGAAAAATGAAATTTTGGTTAACTCAAGGAGAATGGAAGAATGAGCGAGCAAGAAAAACGTACGGTTGTTTCCGGCACAGTAACAATGACACCATCAGAAGCGTTCGTTGAAACTATGGTTGCTAATGATGTTACCGATATGTTCGGCATCATGGGGTCGGCATTTATGGACGCAATGGATATCTTTGCTCCTGCTGGCATTCGATTGGTCCCAGTAGTACACGAGCAAGGCGCTGCCCATATGGCAGATGGTTACTCTCGTGTATCTGGTCGCCATGGCGTGGTTATCGGGCAAAATGGCCCAGGTATCAGTAACTGTGTAACAGCAATTGCAGCTGCGTTCTGGGCACATAGCCCGGTCGTAATTGTGACGCCAGAGACAGGCACTAAAACAATGGGCTTAGGTGGTTTCCAAGAATGTAACCAGCTTCCAATGTTCCAAGAGTTTACTAAGTATCAAGGACACGTAACGCACCCAGATCGTATGGCGGAATACACAGGACGATGCTTCGACCGTGCGATGAGCGAAATGGGTCCAACTCAGCTAAATATTCCTCGTGACTACTTCTACGGTGAAACTCAAACCGAGATCCCTCAACCAGCGCGTTTAGACCGAGGTCCTGGTGGTGAGAAATCTCTGAATGAAGCAGCAGACTTGATAGCTGAAGCGAAATTCCCAGTCATCATTTCCGGTGGCGGCGTGGTCATGGCTGATGCAGTTCAAGAGTGTGCGGCATTAGCAGAACGACTAGGTGCACCTGTAGTGAACAGCTACCTACACAATGACTCTTTCCCTGCTAGTCATCCATTATGGTGTGGTCCTCTAGGCTACCAAGGTTCGAAAGCAGCAATGAAATTGATGGCTCAAGCGGATGTGGTTATCGCTTTGGGTACACGTCTTGGTCCATTTGGTACCTTGCCTCAACATGGCATGGACTACTGGCCGAAGAACGCGAAAATCATTCAGATTGATGCAGACAACAAGATGCTTGGCCTCGTGAAGAAGATCTCTGTTGGTATCTGTGGCGATGCAAAAGCAGCGGCAGTGGCATTAGCTGAAAGACTAGAAGGTCGCGCACTGTTATGTGATGACAATAAAGGCGCTCGTCAAGACACGGTCGCAACAGAGAAAGCACTTTGGGAAAAAGAGCTTGATGAGTGGGCACACGAACGTGACTCGTTCAGCTTGGATATGATTGAAGAAAACTCACACGAGACTCCGTTCTCTGGTGGTGAATACCTTCACCCGCGCCAAGTATTGCGTGAGCTAGAAAAAGCGATGCCAGAAGACGTAATGGTCTCAACCGATATCGGTAACATCAACTCGGTGGCAAACAGCTACTTACGCTTTGAAAAACCACGTAGTTTCTTTGCGGCAATGAGTTTTGGTAACTGTGGTTACGCGTTCCCGACCATCATTGGCGCGAAAGCAGCAGCACCTCATCGCCCAGCTATCTCTTATGCAGGCGACGGTGCGTGGGGCATGAGCCTGATGGAAACCATGACATGTGTTCGTCATAACATTCCAGTGACAGCCGTGGTATTCCACAACCGTCAATGGGGTGCAGAGAAGAAGAACCAAGTCGACTTCTACAACCGACGCTTTGTTGCCGGTGAGCTAGATAACCAAAGCTTTGCTGAAATCGCACGAGCAATGGGCGCTGAAGGTATCACGGTTGATAAGCTAGAAGATGTAGGTCCAACCTTGCAAAAAGCCATCGACATGCAGATGAACGAAGGCAAAACAACCATCATTGAAATCATGTGTACTCAGGAGTTGGGCGACCCGTTCCGCCGAGATGCACTATCAACACCGGTTCGTTTCCTAGATAAATACAAAGATTACGTATAAGTCGTAGGAAGTTTGTCCGGCCACGGTATTTTCGAGAGTGTTAGAGAAAGTGCAATCGAGAATGTGGTCGGGCAATATTAACGGGTATTGGCAATGTACTTAAGTGAATACCGGCAACCCGTATTTCAATAATCCTTAGTCAAACGTTAGAACATGAATTAAATGGCTGTTGTACATATAAGTGGTTTTAGTTATATAAACTTTGTCGTTCCTTATTAATCGACCCTTAGCTAATTGCTCCTTAGTTAATGGTTTTATAACTGTTAGTTATTGATGAGGATATATGACCATTGATAAAGACATATACCTATTGTCATTTTTAAAATCATTCGTAACGATACTGATTAACCATGATAGTTAATTTTTAATTGTAATAAATTTAAATTAAGTGACCTATTACATGCATGCTGTGAACAATAAACGTTATATAAGCTCACTCGAAGAGCTGTATAAAATAATTAATTCATTAATGAATGAATGCAGTGACCAACGTGGTTTGATGTATAACGTGTGTGATTATGAAAATAATAATCTAATGCCAAGTTTAGGCCGTTCCAATCGTAAGAACATACGCCGTGTCGAACAAGAGCTTCTCTCGACCGTGAGAGTTTACGGTGGTCACTCGCTGAGTTCTAACGACATAAATGACTGGTTATTGATGTGTTTAGCCAAAAAGCAGGGCTTTCCCACCCGTTTACTGGAATGGACCGATAACCTGTTAAATGCGCTTTGGTCGGTGTGTCACAGCCAAAGTAAAGACTGCATAAACATAATTAAAGCTATTGATTATCAGCGGGTTAGTGTTTTTAGCTCGCCGTGTAATATCAACAAAACTCAGATATTTAATGTGGCGGATTGCGATCAGCAAGAGCCGCGCAAGGACAAGTGGTATTCCATTCACCCATTTAAGGAAGGTGGCAATGATGCCATTCAGCCTCTGTACGATGAGAAAGAATATTCAAACGGTCTAGTGTCCGTTCATATTCTTCCATCAGTAAAAGTAAACCTGATAAAGGAGTTAATATCCATGAACGTTTTAAATGAACCGACTGATTATATCGAAGAGAAGCTAACCGATATAAAAAATGAAGCCCATATAGATAACAATCAAGTTATTAATAAAGGTGAGGGGAATATTGAATTACAAGTGAATACCCATAACCGTAAACTTGAGCAGTATGGCCGAAAGTACCATCAAGATTTTGACTTCGACTAAAGTCTAATATGTCTAATTATTTTATTTAGACCTCGTATAAATCTAGTGAGTGACTGTGTAAATAAAATTAGAACACTAATTAATTTATAAAAAGATGAAATCTGTGAGCTTAAAGATTGTTTATAAAGTAACTCGAAGTTAGAGTGATGAACCTTGTTATCAAGTTGTTAAATTTTCACAGATCTAGTTTAAACACTCTAATAAAAAAGTGGCGCAAAGCTACTGAAATCTAAACCAATAACGAAAACATAAAGGATTCTGGAATATGAATATGCAAACCAATGCAACGACATTCGTGCTGGAAAACCAAGTCGACACCGCCTTTTTACAGTCTTTTAGTGATGCGTGGAATAACCATGATATTGAAGCGCTAATGTCGTTTATGACCGAAGACTGTGTCTTCCACACCGTGGCAGGAGAAGGCGAACTTGGAAACACTATCGAAGGGTACGAAGCCGTTCGCAATAGCTTTGAATTGGTTTGGCAGAACTTTCCAGATGCAGCTTGGATCGACCCTGTCCACTTTGTGTGTGGTGACCGCGCGGTAAGTGAATCAACGTTCTCTGCGACTAACCCTGATGGCACTGTCATCGAAGCTCGTATGGTTGATGTGTTTACCCTGAAAGATGGAAAAATCAGCGTAAAAATCTAAGTCCTGACGATAAACCGATTCTCACTGAGATGTTAAATCTAGCCAAAGAAAATGGTCGTGGCGTTTACACCTATCGATGGTTAAATCCGCTGTCGAGCAAAGTGGAAACTAAGCACACTTACTATCGAGTTATCGACAATAAGCTAGTAGGGGTCGGTTATTACACAAATTCAAACAAGACGTAAAAATGAATATTCTATGATCATAAGTCTATTTAAATTAATGGCTTACGACTCTTTTTACCCCTAAAAATAGGAGTGTGTAAAAAAGCAATTTAGTAAAATTCACACTGTGAAATTTTTGTTGTGAAATTGTGAAAAAAATACAAGTAGTATGAAAAACATGGAAACCACACAGTAAAGAACAATTTTGAAAAGGGTCTATTGGGATGTTTGACCTAAATGAAATTTAAAGCCGTACGAGGGATAGACTATGAATATGCTGACACTAGACAAAACAGAACTTCACAGAAACCATTCAACATTTATTGCTGAAGCTGTCTTTGCCGTCGAAATGGTGAAAGCAGACAAGCAACTCGAAAAACAGAAAATGGCGAAACAGTTGCTTGATACTTTATTTCCTCTTGAGGCGGGTTCACACGAAGACGCGGTGAGCTACGAGATTGATTACCGACATGTTCAGGTTTACTTCAAAAACGGTGAGCACACCGGCCTAAAACGCGCTAAACACTTTGTAGCTTACACAGGTGATAAATCTAAGCCTTCAGCAATCCTATTCCGTGATGAAAGCGGTACGCACGTTGAAGTGACAATCGGCGCTCGTAAAGGCACAGGCCGTCTGGAGTTGGTTGATATTCAAGATATCCAATTAGAGACGTGCACTACGTTTGGTCAAACTGAGGCCAGCCGTTCTTCTGGCATCCGTCACTGGGTGAGCCTAGTGAAGGGCGATGAAAGCGGCCGCCCGAATGCATCAAGTGAAGACAAAGAGTTCACTGCGAAAAATGGTGAAGACTATAACCTAGGTTTTTGCTTCGCAATCTAACGAACTGTCTTTGAAATGTGCAGTGCTGATCTGTGAGACGCAGCGCTGACATTTGAGCACTGATTTCTCTTTTACCTTTGGTAACTTTCCCCGCCCCTATAGCGGGGCTTTTTTATTAGAGCTATAAGTAAATTGGGTGATTATTAAAATTATCTGCAAAAAGTTTGGATGTGACGTTACAGTGTGTGATTTTGATTTAAGTTGTTGTATTTAAATAATTTTGTTCTTTTGTTTTATTCTGTTTTTATTAGGTTAACTATCATTGTCAACGGTGGTTTGGGCGACTATTGAGCGAAATCTCAGTCAAAATGCTTTGAGCTGTGCTATAATACGCGCCTTGGGATTGAGCCAGTAAGTCCATTTATCACTAACTATTGTGATTTTTATTGCCTTTTATTTAGGCGATGCGGCGAGCCAATCAAGTAGTAGTTGGATATGGAGAGCGTCCTTATATTCGTTGAATCGGATATGCGAACATCATAATTTATGAGTTTTAAATCAAAAAAGTACAGTATTGATTCTACTGACTATCAAGTTGGTCAAGACAACGTCAGTAAATGGGGCATGGATGTCCATAACACAGTTTTCGTAGCCTCAGTTGGCTTATCTCTTCTCTTCATCATCACTCTTCTTGCTCTTCCTCCTGCAGATGCTAAAGCTGCAATTGATTCTATTAAGGGTGCTGTTCTATCAAAGTTTGACTTCCTGTTTATGTGGGGAGCTAACATCATGCTAGCGTTTGCTGTTGTTCTTGCTTTTTCACCGTTGGGTAAAATCCGTTTAGGTGGCGAAGACGCGACGGCGGACTATTCAATGTCATCTTGGATTGCGATGTTATTCGCAGCAGGTATGGGTATTGGACTTATCTTCTGGGGTGTTGCAGAGCCAACTGCGTTCTTCACTAACTGGTTCGGAACGCCATTAGACGCAGAACCTTTCACAGCCGCTGGTCGTGAACTGGCGCTAGGCGCAACCGTATTCCACTGGGGTTTTCATGCATGGGCTATCTATGGCATGACGGCGCTTTGTCTGGCGTACTTTGTTTATAACAAAGGCTTACCGCTATCAATGCGTTCTGTGTTTTACCCAATTCTGGGTGAGCGTGTGTGGGGCAAAACTGGTGATGTAATCGATGTACTAACCGTACTGGTTACTCTGTTTGGCCTTGCGACTTCATTGGGCTTAGGTGGTACACAAGCAGCAAGTGGTATTAGCCACGTGTTCGGCTTGGAAAACAACATCTTCCTTCAGCAATCTATCATCGTTCTGATCATGGGCTTGGCGATCATCTCTGTACTACGTGGTATGGACGGTGGTGTTAAGTTCCTAAGTAACCTGAACATGGTTATTGCATTCATATTCCTTGGTCTTATCGCTGTATTGAACTTCACAACTGTGCTTGATTCAATGGCAACGGCGGCAACGGGCTATGTGAAAAATATCGTAGCTTTGAGCCAAAGTGCGGGTCGTGAAGACACAACATGGCTGCATGGTTGGACTGTGTTCTACTGGGCATGGTGGGTAGCGTATGCACCTTTCTTCGGTATGTTCGTAGCGCGTATTTCTAAAGGCCGTACGGTTCGTGAATTCCTACTTTGCGTATTGATTATCCCAACATTGGTAACGTCGGCTTGGATGTCGATCTTCGGTGGCGTAGCTATCGAGCAAGTAATTAACCATGTGGGGCAACTTGGCCTCGACCAAGGCATTACAGACGTATCTCTAAGCTTGTTTTACATGCTAGATGCTTACTCGTTCGGTAGCATTCTGTCTGTTCTCGCAGTCGCGCTGATCATCGTGTTCTTCGTTACAACGTTGGACTCAGGCTCTATCGTTATCGATGGCATGACAGCGGGTGGTAAACTAGAAGTGCCAGTGAAACAGAAAGTGGTTTGGGCGGTTATCTCAGGCGCTATCGCAATGGTAATGCTGTGGATTGGTGGTACTCAATCAATCCAAGCTCTGCAATCTATTACGATTATTGCAGCACTGCCGTTTACGATCATTCTTTTGATTGGTTGTGTGAGCTTGTTGAAAGGCCTACTGACAGAAGTCGGTAAAGGGCAAGAAACCGTAACTCAAACTACAAAATAAATCGTGAATTAAGTAAGTCGCTAGATAGAGATTTACTTTACTCAGCATGATTCAAAGCTCTCTTGTACTTGGTGCAAGAGAGTTTTTTATGCCTAGGAAGAAATCAGAGACCAGATAAAAAAGAGCCACAAGTGAATCATCACTTGTGGCTCTTTTCGTTCTTAGTTCTAGGTGCTCGGTTCTAGTTATTAGCGGGTATGAGCTTATGCGTTCAATTCGTGCTGAATAACGTAATCCAAAGCACCAACAACAGCAGCAACTTGAGCATCATTACACTCTTCGTCTGTTACTTTGTCACTGTCTGGGTAAACCTCTGTGGTTGTACCGTACTTACAGTCAGTCACGCCGCCACATAAGCCAAGCTTCTTCATTGGGTAGTTGATCACGCCGTGTTGAGTGACGTCTGAACCAATGATCTTGCCTTCGTCATCCGCAGGCGCAATGTGGGTTACTTTTTCAACTGAAGCGATGACAGCAGCTTGGAATTCAGGTTGTGGGTTTTCAGTATCGCCAACAGTGTAGAAACCGTCTGGGATCATACCTTCGATGTACTCAATGCCATCACGAGCTGCGAGTGCAGGTCGGAATTCAGTTTCATCAGAGTCAGTCGTCTCATGCAGGTCAACGTGAACCAATACTTCTGGCAGAGACGCTACTAGAGCTCGTAGGTTTGCTGATTCTTCTGCTGGCGTACCGTCGTAGAAAGAGCGGTTTGGATCAACAGCATTTGGATTCCAGCGGTTGATCACTTCGTAGCCCCAAGGGCTCACACAAGGTGCGACAACAATGTTGAAGTGCGCCGTGTATTTTTCTGCTTGAGTCGCAGCGAATTTGATCGCGCCATGCACGCCACTGGTTTCGTAACCGTGAACACCACCTGTTACCAGAATCGTCGGCTTTGACTCGTCCCAGTTTTTGCTCTTGATAGCGAAGAGTGGGAAGCGAGCTTCGTCGTAGCTCAGTGCGCCGTATTGTTCGATGTCAAAGCGGTCTGCAAGTGCTTTAATCTTTGGTACAACTTCTTGCTGGTATTCACGCTTAACCGTTCGTTGAGCTAACCATGCTTCACGTTCTGCTTGTTGCCATTTTTGCCCTGGCTTACCAATCGGGTAGGTAGATTCACTTTTCATCAATACTTTTTCTTTTATGTTCGTGAAAGATTAAGACAGATTATTCCTGTCTAACAGAGACAGCAATAGAAAACACAACTTGTGACTTTATTTTTTACAGACTCATAACTTTGATGAGTGAATTGATGGTGTTACATTTTATTGATGGTTCAATTCTTTATAAAGAGACAACAAAATGGCTGGAGCAAGTTTACTAACACTGTTAGATGACATTGCAACCGTGTTGGATGATGTCGCATTGATGTCTAAGGTAGCCGCTAAAAAAACCGCAGGCGTATTAGGTGACGATTTAGCCCTTAACGCCCAGCAGGTATCCGGTGTTTCTGCTGAAAGAGAAATCCCAGTGGTATGGGCGGTCGCCAAAGGCTCATTTAAAAACAAGCTGATTTTGGTTCCGGCAGCACTATTGATCAGTGCATTCATTCCTTGGTTGATCATGCCACTACTGGTGATTGGTGGTCTGTTTCTTTGTTTTGAAGGGGCAGAGAAAATCTTAGAAAAGCTTTTTCCTCATGCTCATCAACACGAAGAGAAAGATGAGGAAAGCAGCTCGGGTGAATCTTTTGAAGAGTATGAGAAGAGAAAGGTAGCAGGCGCGATTCGGACTGACTTTATCTTATCTGCGGAAATCATTGTAATTGCGCTGGGTACCGTAACGGGTACAAGTATCGTGACTCAGATTCTTGTGGTGAGTTTGATAGCGGTTGTGATGACGATTGGTGTTTATGGCTTAGTGGCAGGGATCGTTAAGCTGGATGATTTAGGTTTCTATCTCCA
Source organism: Vibrio sp. 10N.239.312.D08 (assembly GCF_041466145.1). Taxonomy (NCBI): domain Bacteria; kingdom Pseudomonadati; phylum Pseudomonadota; class Gammaproteobacteria; order Vibrionales; family Vibrionaceae; genus Vibrio; species Vibrio sp. 10N.239.312.D08. Next base: position 102,342 of record NZ_JBFSSD010000007.1, read on the forward strand.
ACGCACATCAAATGGGAGTGCCATTAAAACCCGATTGGGTAATGGGTTAGTCGCATTTGCACCAAAGCTAATGAAGATGCTTGCGGTTGTCGGCACGGCTGCGATGTTCTTGGTTGGCGGCGGTATTGTGGTACACAACGTTCCAGCAATTCATCACTTAATTGAACCGATTATTATGGACTTCAGTGGACATACGATTGCGACTGCGGTGGTACCAACGCTATTAAATGGTGTGATTGGGGTTTTATCTGGATTGATTGTCGTTGCTATTTGGACAGCTATCGGAAAAATTCGCGGTAAGTAATCGTTAAATTACTGCTGGGAATAAGACAGTCTTTCATCGAAACAAAAAAGGGTCACCATAATTACTATGGTGACCCTTTTCGCTAAATGGAGGGTGTTTATTTAACAGCCCAAGTGCTTATTTTACAGACCAAGCAATCGCCTCGCCGCCACGGATTGGCACAACAATGTCTGAACCGAAAGGCATTGTCTCAGATACATTCCACTCTTCTTTTACTAGAGTGATGGTGTCTGTGTTACGTGGGATACCGTAGAAGTCAGGGCCATTGTGGCTCGCGAAACCTTCTAGGTTCTCAAGCTTACCTTCTAGCTCGAATACTTCTGTGTACAGCTCTACTGCAGCGTGCGCAGTGTAAGAACCCGCACAACCACATGCTGATTCTTTAGCGCCTTTCGCGTGTGGTGCTGAGTCTGTACCCAAGAAGAACTTCTTGCTGCCGCTTGTTGCCGCTTCGATAAGCGCTAATTGGTGAGTGTTACGTTTAAGGATTGGTAAGCAGTAGAAGTGTGGCTTAATGCCGCCAACCAACATGTGGTTGCGGTTGTAAAGCAGGTGGTGAGCGGTGATAGTCGCAGCAACGTTGTCGTTCGCGTTCTTCACGAAAGTCGCAGCATCTGCAGTTGTGATGTGCTCTAGAACAATCTTCAGGTTAGGGAAGTCGTTCACAATCGGTGCAAGTACTGTGTCCAGGAACTGCTTCTCACGGTCAAAGATATCAACATCGTGAGTCGTTACTTCACCGTGTACCAAAAGTAGCATGCCAACTTCCTGCATTGCTTCTAGTACGTGGTAGATGTTCTTAGCAGAAGTTACGCCTGAATCAGAGTTTGTTGTTGCGCCAGCAGGGTATAGCTTCGCTGCTACAACAGCGCCAGATTCTTTCGCTTTACGAATTTCATCAGGTGTTGTGTTGTCTGTTAGGTAAAGTGCCATCAGAGGCTGGAATTGCTCGCTTGGCTGCTCTGCCATGATGCGCTCACGGTAAGCTAAGGCCATTTCGGTATCGGTTACCGGTGGGATGGTGTTTGGCATGATTAACGCTCGACCATTGTAGCGGCTGATATCGCGCACTGTATCTTTTAATACTTCGCCATCGCGTAGATGAACGTGCCAGTCGTCAGGACGAGTAATCGTAAGTTGTGTCATTGAAGGCTCCCACCATTTGAAGTGTTATGTAGTTGGAGCCTAAACTCGGCGAAATCTGTGAAAGCAATCGCTTACGTTTAGGCGACAGGATGATAGTGGAAAAGCACTTTCATTTCATCCTATTTTTAACTCTTCAGGGCTAGGAGCTTGTTTTTATGCCGTTTTAATTCAGTATTTATTTTTGGATACGGGTTAGCGAGTCGCCACCCAGAGTCCATGGATCATCCCTGGCACCCAGAAGAAGAAAGTCAGGATGATGTTAATCAATAGGTCTTTACCTGCGCCACGAGCGAAGAACACGCCAACAGGCGGAAGTAGTACACATAAGATGATAATGACGAGTTTGTTCATGATAAATCCTTTTTATTCAATGAAAGTTCAATGCGATAACCGTGTTCACATTATAGAACGTATGGAGAGTGTTATTGCATTGCTGCCTTAATGTATCAAGATAGAAAGCTAAACATCTCAAGATACTAGCTTAGTATCAAGTGTTTAATGCCTGCCAGTTTATCTATTTATAACCATTTGTTAGCATTGGGACAAACAACAAAACATTGGAATCGTTATGTCGCAGTCACCTATAGATCGAAAGGCTTCAGAGCAAGCTCCTTCCTTATCTCAAATCAACGTGTTTCCGGTTAAATCAGTAGGTGGGATTGCACTCTCTTCTGCTTGGGTCGAAAAACAGGGCCTTACCTTCGACAGACGTTTTATGTTGGCGTTGGCTGACGGATCAATGGTGACGGCGCGTAAGTACCCTAAAATGGTCAAGGTGTCTTCTAGCTTGCAGCCAGACGGCTTGATTTTTACTTATGAAGGTAAAGAGCCGCTGCGTCTGAAATATGCAAACTTCAAGATGCAAGAAGCGCCTGCAACGGTGTGGAAAGATAGCTTCACTGCGTATACCACCAACGACGAGGCGGATGATTGGTTCAGCGATGTGCTTGGTGTTCGCGTAGAACTGCTGTTCTGTGGTGAGCAATCTAATCGTGTTCGAGAAAAGCTTGGTCAGAATGTCAGTTTCGCCGATGGTTACCCGATGTTAATCATCAGCCAAGCTTCGCTTGATGAGTTGAATCGCCGTAGTCCTGAAACGCATTCCATGGATCAGTTCCGCACCAATTTTGTCGTCTCAAACACTGAAGCGTTTGCTGAAGATGGTTGGAAGCGCATTCGAATTGGTGAGGTTGAATTCGAAGCGGTGAAGCCTTGTGAGCGCTGTATCCTAACGACAGTCGATGTTGAGAGCGGCGAATTCAGAGCAACAAAAGAGCCACTCAATACCTTTTCTACGTTCAGAGCCAATGAACGTGGTGGCGTTTTCTTTGGTCAGAACCTTGTGGCGAAAAATGAAGGTCTGGTGAAAGCGGGTGACGTTGTTGAGGTACTTGAAACCAAAGAGAAAGAACACTACGAAGACTCTTGGGTCGAGTCACTGCACTTAACTTGCGTCGAGCGTGAAGAGATCGCTCGCGACTTCACAACCTTTTGGCTAGAGCCAGCGAAAGAGAACAATTTATTACCAAGCTATCAGCCGGGGCAGCATCTACCGATTGAAATGGTGATTAATGGCGAGAAAGTGTCTCGTCGTTACACGTTATCTTCTAGCCCTTCACGCGCAGGTCGTTTGGCGATTTCCGTGAAGCGAGTGGACGATGGTCAAATCTCAAACTGGCTCAATGACCACTTCCAAGTCGGTGACACGCTAGTTGCTCAGAATCCAGATGGCGCATTCTACTTAGAAGATAACCCAACACATCCATTACTGCTGTTATCAGCGGGAAGCGGCATCACCCCTATGTTGTCGATGCTTCGTTACTTAGCCGACCATGGTCAGATTGATGATGTGGTGTTCTATCACCAATGCAGCAGTGAAGAAGATATCCCTTATCAAGCTGAGATTGATAAGATCGCTCGCGAACATGCTGGTCTAAGTGTGATTTATTCACTAAGCCAACCAACGAAAGAGTGGGATGGTTTGTCAGGTCGTTTGAGTGTGTCTCATGTCGCCAAAATTGAGGACCTTCATAAGCGCCAAGCATTCGTGTGTGGCCCTGACGGCTTTATGGATAATGCCAAGAAATTGCTGATTCAAATGGGGCTGAATCCTCAGCATTATCATCAAGAAGCGTTTGGTGTTGCTCAATCAACGGAAGAAGCGGTGAAGCAACTGCAGTTGAGCGTTAACGGCTACCTGTTCGAAGGCAACAACCAATCAACACTACTAGAGCAAGCTGAGTCGGCAGGTGTGTCTATCGCATCAAGCTGTCGCGCGGGTTTCTGTGGTGCTTGTAAAGTGACCCTTGAGTCTGGGCAAGTTCATCAACCTGATGTACCGGCGTTGCAAGATCATGAACGCAACATGGGGCAAATACTGGCGTGTTGCAGTGTGCCTCAAACTGATATCGAAGTTGTAGACTAACTCGGTAGGTCGGAAGGCCAGAAAGAAAAGCACATTGAATAGAAAAGGCCGGAAGTTCACTGAAATGAACTTCCGGCCTTTTTGATTCTAAGATTAATTCAAACAATTAATCGTAGATCGTTGGGATCGGTTGACGCTTGTGCTGTGTTGCTTTGTAGATGCCTACTAAGCGGTCTGACACGTCTTGAGGGACTTCTTTACCTTCAAGGAAATCATCGATTTGGTCGTAAGAAAGGTTCAATGCTGCTTCGTCGGCTTTCTGTGGATCAAGCTCTTCTAGGTCGGCAGTAGGCACTTTCTTAACCAATAGCTCTGGCGCACCTAGCGTTGCTGCAAGTTCACGAACTTGACGCTTGTTCAGGCCAAACAAAGGCGCTAAATCACATGCGCCGTCACCGTGCTTGGTGTAGAAGCCAGTGATATTTTCAGCTGAGTGGTCAGTACCGATGACAAGACCGCCAACGTAACCTGCAATTTCGTATTGTGCGATCATGCGAGCTCGAGCTTTCACATTGCCTTTCACAAAGTCGATTTTTGCTGAATCTGTTGGTAGTAGGCCTGTGCCCTCTAGAGCAATGTGAGATGCAGCGTGAAGCCCATCAACACCCGCTTTAATGTTTACAGAAACAGATTGAGAAGGCTGAATGAAAGACAGCGCAAGTTGCGCTTCGTCTTCATCTTTTTGTTCACCGTAAGGCAGGCGAACCGCGATGAATTGGTAGTCGTTGCTACCAGCGTTTTCATTTAGGCTATCAACGGCCATTTGTGCTAAACGGCCACAAGTTGTCGAATCCACACCGCCACTGATACCAAGGATCAGAGACTTGCAGCCTGACTGCTGAAGTTTCGTTTTAATAAAGTCCACACGACGAGTCACTTCGAAGTGAGGGTCAATTGAAGGTAGTACGCGCATTTCGTCACGAATTAACTGTTCCATTCGTATTCCTTTCCTGCAAGCAAATTAAAAATCTAGTGTTATCATACCTAAATCATCCGATTTAAAAACCTCTTTGCACAAGCTTAGAAAGAGAAGGTAGTAATAAACAATGGAAAAAATAGCCATTTTCGGTAGTGCGTTTAATCCACCGAGCTTAGGGCACAAAAGTGTGATTGATTCGTTGGCTCACTTTGACAAAATTCTACTCGTTCCAAGTATTGCCCATGCTTGGGGAAAAGAGATGCTAGACTTTGATATGAGATGTCAGTTAGTTAACGCATTTATTAGCGATCTTTCACTGGATCAAGTGGAGCTTTCTTTGATCGAAAAGAGCCTATTTACCCCAGGTGAAAGCGTCACGACTTATGCAGTGCTCAGTGAACTTCAAAAGTTACATCGTGACGCTGAACTGACGTTTGTTATTGGCCCAGATAACTTCTTTAAGTTCTCATCTTTCTATAAATCAGATGAGATTACCGAGCAGTGGTCTGTAATGGCTTGCCCTGAAAAAGTGAAAATTCGCAGCACAGACATACGTAATGCACTGATAAGTGGAAGCGATGTTGCAAAACTGAGTACAAAGTCAGTTACAAAGATGTTGCAAGATAGTGGACTGTATCAGATAATGTAAGTTCACTAATCAAGAGGTCAGAGGACTATGCTAAAGATCGCGATACCAGCGACGTTGATCATGGCAGCATGTAGTATGCCTGCGTATGCTGAGTGTGATTTTTTTAGCTTAGATTCAATCATGCTGACTTCTGATGAAGATGACAATTGTCTAGATTTCTCGACCAGCATTGAGTCTTTTGGCCAACGTATGATGGAAATCAGTGGGCTGAGCGATGATGAACCGGAAAGCACACCGGACTATTGGTCTGACTGGGTTCTTCAAACCAAAGACTCGCCATTGCTGACACAAAGCATTGAGTCAAACTATGTTGGCTTGGGTATGTGGTTTCCAGAAGACCTTGAAGATGAGCAGTATGATATGTCGACTGAAGAGTGGTTGATGAATCATGGTCTTCAACTCAGCATCGGTTTTGGCGAGAAAGTCGAAGGGCAGCCGCGTATGCGCTTTGATTATCGTTGGCACGACTCACGTGACGCCGACCTAATGATGCAGGTTGAGTTGCCATTTTAGACAGGCAGATACACAGATAGATTGCTATCTACGTCTAAATAGTAAGAATTAAAAAAGCCGCAAAAACTCAGTTTTTGCGGCTTTTTAGTATCTGGCTTGCGAGTTTTAATACCAGCACTCACTTTCCGGCAAGCTATAAATCTTCACCAAAAACAAGCATACACAGTTGCTCGAACTCTTCTTCTTTACCTGAGAACAGATCATCAATCACAAGTGAACGTTTTTGACCTGACTGCATGCGCTTCTTCGCTTCTCGCATCACCATCACCAGAGTGTGCTCTTGTGGCAGGTTTGAATCATCAATGTTCCATTGATTGAATCGCTGAGAAAGAGCACTTTCGCAAAGCAGTGGTTTAAACGACAACACTTCTTGCTTCAAGACAGAAAGCATATCTTTAAACGCTTGTTCCGTATTATTGGCATTGGAAGCACGAGCTTTGGTTTGTTCTAGCTTTTCTAGTAGTGCCGAAGAGAGGTTCGTTTGCGTGATGTAACCCGCTTGTCTTGGGAATGAATCCGTCAAACGAACAGAAAAATCGACACGGTTAACCTGAGTGTTTGGAAAGTAGGTCAGTGACGTTAGGCAGTCGTATGGAATCCAGACGCTTTGTCCTGGTTCAACGGCATACTCTTGTTTGCCTAACTTAATCAAAACCAAGCCACTTTGAACCGATACAAGGCTATGTTTAAGTACTTTCTTGCGTGGTGTGATCACCAAGTGTGAAAAGTAAGCCGATGTATATTCAATAGCGAAGTTCATAGATAGTACCTTAATTTTGGGGCGTCAAGATTACCGTTAATCTTAAAGAATGCCAACAATAACAGGGGATTTTCAATGTTTCTGGTCTGACCTTGTCAAAAGTATGGGCTCTGTAGCTGCGAGAAGTCAAAACAACGCGTAGAATGAGCCAGCTTTTTATTATATGAATTAAAAAATGACCTCTCCAACCGATCCATATGTTGATATTCGTCCTTACGGCGATGATGAAATTCCAGCGGCACTAAACCGTCTTATTAATGATGAAGAATTTATCAGTGCAATCTTGCACTACCGTTTTTCAAACCATGCGTCTTGGTTCAAAGCATTAATGAGCCCGATTTTGCGTGTGTACTTAAAAATGAAGTGGAGCAAGCTGACTAGCGTTGAATCCATTCAGATTGAAGTGAAAAAGTACTTACGCGACACGTTAGCGAAAACCACTAACGGTGTGACGTACACTGGTATCGAGTCACTGGATGCGAACCAAGCTTATCTGTTTGTATCAAACCATCGTGACATTGCTATGGATCCTGCGTTAGTAAATTACGCTCTGCATCAAAATAATCATCAGACTTGTCGTATCGCTATCGGAGACAACCTGTTGAAAAAGCCATGTGCGACTGAATTGATGCGTTTAAACAAGAGCTTCATCGTAAAGCGTTCTTTGAAAGGACCGCGTGAGATGATGAAAGCGCTAGGGCAGTTGTCTTCTTACATTAAGCACTCTCTAGAAACGGGCAACTCAATCTGGATCGCTCAAAAGGAAGGTCGTGCGAAAGACGGTAACGATTTTACTGAGCCAGCAATTTTGAAAATGTTCCACGTTGAAGGACGTAAGCAAAAAATTGCTTTCCCTGAATACGTGAAGTCATTGAAGATTGTTCCTGTGGCTATTTCTTACGAGAACGACCCATGTGACACGGCTAAAGCGATAGAGCTTTTCGAAAAAGACGTAAACGGCAGTTACGAAAAGGGTGAGTTTGAAGATATCGAAAGTATCATTCAAGGCATCATCGGTGATAAAGGACGCGTTCACGTTGGTTTCGGTCAGGTTATCGACCAAGATTTTGATACGCCTGAAGCGCTTGCTGAAGAGATCGATCGTCAGATCCACGATAACTACAAACTGTTCCCAGTAAACTTGCTTGCAGCAGAAAAAGAAGATGAGTCGATTACAGCGGCCGTTAAACAAGAGTTTGAAGCTAAACTGTCGAGCCTGCCACAAGGTGCGCGTCAGTACTTGATCGATAGCTACGCCAACCCAGTGAAGAACATTGGTTAACGAGCGTTAGTTAGCTTGCTAGTTGATTAGCAACTTGATTGAATTGAAAAAGGAGCCTTGGGCTCCTTTTTTGTTTCTGAATCACCATTTGTTGCGGCGATCGAGCATTAACGTATTAGAGCATTAGAGCATTAGAGCATTAGCCTGAATTAGCGAGCGACTGCACCACCGAGATCTAGATTGGTTGGCCATTTGGTTACGGTGTTGCCGCCCAGATAGATGTTGCCTTTGACTGTCATGGTCTCGGGGAATGTTGTAATCCCAGAACCACCTATATAAAGGTCGCCGTCAATCACGATCCCGTTGGGTAACTCGGTTAAAGGAGTGCGGATCACGCTCAGATCGCCTTTTACTCTAAAGCCATTCGGTAGCCTTTCCAGTGGAGTGTCGGTGAGGTTGATAAAGCCGCCCACTCTTACACCTCTTGGCCAGCTGGTGATTTGGCTGCCAATCAAGTCGACGTAACCTTTTATCTTAACCCCGCTCGGGACTCGAGCGAGTTGGCTGTTAGAGCCTTTAAGGCTGCCGTTCACTTCTAACCCTTTGGGTAGGCGTGTGATCGCAGTATTCTCTATATTGAGATTACCATCTACCACCAAGCCAGTTGGAAGTGATGTATAAGGCTTATTTCGTAGATATAAGTTTCCGTAATTATCGAGATGGTTCAATATTTGATAGTGATCGAGTGGTTCAGCACTGACATTTGTTATGGTTAAGGAACCAATAATAAGTGCAATTATTCTGAGCATAACAGGCTTCTTATTACGATAGACGTTTACACTATAATGGAAAAATTAATCTCGCATAGTGTTTTACCCATTTGGCGGTAGATTAACGAGGAATGGAGCAAAGATGATAGGTAAATTAATGATTAGAGTAAATATACGAATTATTAAGGTCTTTCTGATAGCCGCTTCAGTGTTTGGTTCAATGTCTGCGAGTGCCAACAAAGTAATTTCAACGCCCGGTAAAGCTGCGGTGGTGGTGACACAAGGCGGTCAACAGCAACGAGTTTGTTATTACGATGACAAGGCTTATAGCATTGGGGCAGTGTTAGAGGTGGGGGGCGTAGTGATTCAGTGCGCTGCAGAAAACGATTTTGAGCAAAATGGGTCACTGGCTTGGGTTCAATTAAAAAAAGACGAGTAATTCACTCGTCTTTTAATAAGCATATAAATGCTTATATTAACGCGCTAGAGAGCGAGTCTTAAGTTCAAAAATAATCTTCTCAGCGCTAACTTCAAATTTAAAGCGAGCGTGCAACTCTGTGCTTTCTTCAGTCATCTCTGATGCTTCGAACTCAACGTTGCTAGACACTTGTTTAGCAAGTTCAACATACTTAGCAAACTCAGCTTCAATCAGTGCTTTTGAGTTTCCGTAAACCGTTACTTCAGCAACATCGTCGCCTTCTTTAATGATGAACCCGATTTCGCCTGCACAGCCGCAAGCCTCACATACATCGTTGTTACCAATATCTTGGCTCATAAATAATCCTCTTACAAAGTCTGAGGTTATTCTAACGAGCAATTTGAACTGTATCTACAAAAATTAAAACCTTTGAACTAATTTATACTGGTATGCTATGTTGTTTGTTAAGGTGTTTGATGAATATCTATATTCGCGCCGCCAAATATGTATGTGATTTACCTCACGTTTTGTTGAAAAGGAATGTTATTAATATGTCAGAATATCATTCACTTAGTTGCGCCAGAAATGATTTTATAAGACTATCTATCGCTTGATAGGTATTTATACAATGAATTTTTCGTTGGGTATTTCATATTCTAAGTCGTTATTTAAACTTATCGACTTAGGATTGTAAGGTGATTTTCGAAGAATAATTAGACAAAGTGTCCAAAGAGGCATCACTGTAAAATTGTTCGTACATAGTATTTGTGTGAATTTAGTTATAAATACTTGCGAAAAAATACCTTGCTCACATAATGCTGATAACGATTTTCATTCTGACTTCATTTGATTGAGTTAGATGGATTTACAAAGAGAAGAGCCTGAATATGCCAAAGCGTAGTAAAGAAGATACAGAAATCACGATCCAGAAAATCATGGATGCCGTTGTAGACCAGCTACTAAGATTGGGTTACGACAAGATGTCATACACGACGTTGAGTCAACAAACGGGTGTTTCTCGTACAGGTATAAGTCATCACTTTCCAAAGAAAACGGATTTTACTGCTGCTCTAGACGGTCGTATTTTCAAGATGTTCGTGGAACACATTGACTTCGAAAATGGCCTTGACGCATTTTCAGCTAGCTGGGTTGCAGCACTTGAAGACGCTGAGTTCCTAGCAATCTTACGTTTACTTTTCCATCATATCGTTACTGCTGAGAGCGCGCATGAGTTCGCTGCAAACGGTATTGATCGTCTATACAAGCTGACTGAAACTCAGTTTGGCGATACTAGCGGTAAAGAGCTAGAGTGGCTGATTGGTAAATCATTGATTCGTATGAGCCAATAATCAGCACTCAATAAAAGAAGCTCCTACGGGGGCTTTTTTTGTGCTTGCAGTTTCACTTCTTGTACGTTTTTCTCTCAATCCCACATCGATGTCGCAGTCTTGTTGATTGATGCTGAATGATGTTATTTCCTTTCTTTTTATATGCTTACGCTCGCGGCTTGTTTTACTCTTCAGTGTTAAAAGCTAAGTAACCCTAACGGGTAGTGTTCATTTCTAGAGCCTCAAATGCTCAAGGTGAGTCGTTTTGGTGCTTGCTGCTGTGGTTATTAATAAAATTGAGTTTAAGCCGAGATAGTGGCTGTGAGCCAATAAAAAGCCCCGAACAAATCGAGGCTTAGGATTACGTCATTGTTATCAAGAACGAATACTCAAAACGAGTCGCTCCTTAATCGGACTTATTGTGCGGGGTGAACCTGAGGGAAGCTCATGGTTGGGTGTTTTTCTACGATACTTTTGTAACCATACACATCTTCTATCATCGAAGGTTTCAGTGCATCCCAAGGCTTGCCATCACACACCAAATTGCCATCTTTCAATACCACCAATCGATCGGAATACTGCGCGGCTAAGTTGAGATCATGCAAAACCACGATAACCGCGGCATTGTGGTTATCGGCTAATTCTCTCGCAATCTTTAAGGTGTTGTGCTGGTGGGCAAGATCCAGTGCAGAGGTTGGTTCATCAAGCATCAAAATACATTGGTCACCAGAGTGGTGAAGCTGAGTTAACACTCGAGCCAAGTGCACTCGCTGCTTTTCACCGCCTGATAGCGAAGGATAAAGTCTTTCACTCAGGTGAGTCACATCAGCAACATCCATTTTTTGGCTAGCAATGCTGGTCAGCTTCTTGTTGGATTCTTGCAGAGGAATCCCACCAAGCTCGACAACTTCATGTGCCAAGAATGGGAAGGTCAATGTGCTGTGTTGAGGAAGCATAGCAAGGTGCTTCGCTAACTTGTGAGAAGGCCACTTGTCTTTGCTGTGTCCAAAGTATTGAATATCGCCGTTGCTTGATATCTCTTGGCATAAAGCTTTAAGCAGCGTGCTTTTACCTGCGCCATTTGGCCCAAGCAGTGTAGTTACCTTTCCCGCTTCAATCTCAATAGAAACGCCATCTAATATCACTTTACTGCCGAACTTCACTTCGATATCGGTCGCTTTTAAAGCTGAAGGAAACATTAAAGGATTCTCCCTTTCTGTTGAAATAGTAGATATAAGAAGAATGGGGCACCGATAATCGCAGTGACAATACCTACAGGTAGCTCTGCCGGAGCAAGTACCACACGTGAGAACATGTCTGCGGCGGTTAGCAGCAGTGCGCCTAGTACCGCTGATAGTGGCAACAGAACTCGATGATCTGGGCCTGCCAACATGCGACCTAAATGTGGGATAACCAATCCAATAAAACCAATCATGCCAGACAGGCTAACTGTGATACCAACGCCCGCAGCCGTCAGTAGAATCAGCTTTCGTTTCAGCTTTTGAACTGGGATACCAAGGTGTTGCGCTTCTGACTCGCCCAGTAATAGAGCATTTAGAGACATCGCTTGGCGGTAGAAAACAACAAACAAGCCAACGAGCGTGACAGCTGCCAGCAAAATTCCTGACCACTTAGCGCCCGCCAATGAACCCATCGACCACAATGAAAGATCGCGCAGCATTTGGTCATCAGCAATGAAATTCAAGAAGCCAATACCTGCGCCAGAGAGCGCACTGATCGCCACACCCGCCAACAACATGATGGTGACAGAGGTGCCGAATTTACCTGTACCCAGCTTATACACCAGCAGCGTGGTTAAAGCGCCGCCAAGAAAAGCGAACACAGGAACCGCAGCAAAGTTCATGAAAGCAGGGTATTGAAGCGATAGCTCAGAGAACAAAACGATAGCCAGTGCAGCACCTAATGCTGCGCCCGCAGACACACCTATGATGCCAGGTTCTGCAAGTGGGTTTCGAAACAAACCCTGCATCACTGCACCACACAAGGCGAGGATCGCACCAATCAGCATGCACAAGATGGTTCTAGGTAAGCGGATCTCTTGAATCACTAAGTTGATGTGAGGTGCTAAGTCATTGTTTGGTTTAATTAAGCTTGTGGCGCTGTCCGCTAAGCTAATGTTCATTGGCCCAACAGTGATCGAGTACAGCGCGACAAAAGCTAGGGTTGCACCTAGAGCTAACATCGACGTTTTCAGTGGGACGGAGCGTAACAACATAAAGGGCCTCAATATCTATCGCTAACTTCGACCTCCTTCAACAACAGCGTGAGTCAGTTGGTGAGGGAAGCGAATTAGCGATAGCAGAAATAGGGTGGTTGAGTTATAGCGGGTAGATAAGTGCGTTTAGACGCTTTGCTTCAGAGAGGCTTTCTAGGCCAAGCCCGCCAACCAAAGCACTGCCATTTACGGTAATGATTTGCTTGTTCATACCTGCAGGCGTTGCCGCTAGCATAGGCAGTGATTTCAGGATGGCATCTGCGCCGCCCATTTTTTGATAACTACGGCCGCTTACTAAAATGACATCAGGTTGCATCTCAACGAGTGATTCCATTGAAAGTGGCTTGTAAGACGTTAAGCTCTGAGCGGCAGGGTTGATACCGCCAGCTAACTCGATGATTGCGTTTGGTGATGTTTCACCGCCAGCAACGTTGGCAGGGCGACCTTCATGTAGCAACAGGAATAGAACTTTCTTCGCTTCGTTGCTTGGTACTTGGTTCGCTTTCAGTGCTGCGATCTTTTGATTCACATCGGTTTTCACTTGCTGCGAGTGGTCTTCGGTATGGGTGATCTTTGCGATTTGGTCGATACGCTTTAATAGCCCTTCCACGTTTGCTTCAGTGTTAACAATCTCTACATCGACGCCTGCCGATTTTAATTGAGAGATAGCGTTGTCTGGTCCCATTTCATCCGAGCCAATCAATGTGGTTGGCTCTAGGGCGAGTAGACCTTCAGCAGACAGGTTTCGGTGATAACCAATCTTTGGCAGGTTTTCTGCTTGAGGAAAGTGGCTGGTCACATCAATCGCGACTAGCTGCTCTTCAGCACCTAATGCCAAAACCAATTCAGTAACGGCACTACCGGCACTGATGATTCGAGGTTGTTCAGCGTCGTTGGCCATTGCGGGTGCGCTAAGTGCCAGGCTCATAGCGGCAACTGAAAGGAGATGTGTCTTGGTCTTTAATTTATTGAGCACGTTTAAGTTGTTCATAATAAGTTCTTTATATTTTCTTTTTGTATCGCGAAGATACTCAGTGAGCAGTCCGTTCGCATTGTGAGTTCGAATCGATAGAGAGGCTTAGTTCTGTCTATTTGGTCTTAGCTATTAGGAGCCAAATTTTATAAACGCTAGGCCTCATAAAAATTGAGTGTTGTTCTAGCCATCGTCCGTGAGCAGTTGAGTCGCTGGTATTCCGTTCTCTTGAAGGAATGAAAGCAACTTCACTAGGTTTTCAACATTGGCGGCTTTATCCGCGCCAATGATGATCGGTTTTTTATCCGTTGAGCCTGTCTCTTCTAACAAGGCAATCTTGAAGTTTTCCCAGTTGATATACTCTTGGCCGTTAATCGCCCAGTAGGGGGCATGGTCTAGGATGTTGACGCTAATCGAGTCTTTGTGGACTTCAGAAACGTTTTTAACATCCGAGCTTGGTAGCTCAACTTCTAGCGATTCCAGCTTTACCGATGCCGTAAGCAGTAGAAAAACCATCACGATAAAAATGATGTCGAGCAGCGGTGTTAAGTCTGGCGCTAGGCTCTGTGTGTGAGATGAGTGGGGCGTTTTAATCATGCTTGACTCACATCACCGATAGAGGTTTTGTTGATAGGCTTACCTTGAGTATCATCAGACTGATTGGTTTGAATCGACATGCCTTCTAGCCACACATTCACATAGTTCAATGTATGCTCCAATTGAGCCAGCACTCGATCGGCCCATAGCCCTAGTAGCTGAGCACCAGAAATAGCAGGAAGCGCAATCATCAAACCTGCTGCTGTGGTTCGCATTGCTAATCCAAGACCGTCTGCCAAATCATTAGGCGTGATGCTGCCTGTTGTCGCGGCAACGCCTTTAAACATCTCAATAAGACCAAGTACCGTACCAAGCAAGCCGATGAGTGGGCTGATCACGCCGATCAAACCAAGCAGTCTTAAACCTGCATGAAGCTGGTGGCGTTTTTCTTGTAGCCAGATCCCAGCGGCATCTTCACGTAACCCTTTTGAGAAAGAGTGGTGAGCAAGCAACATTGACACGCCCTTGTACAAGAGCGGGCGTTTACCTGAAATCGACTGAGCAAGCGCTTCAATCTCTTTGCTGTTGGTTGGTGAAATTTGGTTAAGCTCACGACGAATAGCACGTTTGCCCACACCAATGCTGAGCATGACTTGGAAGACACGTTCAGCGATGATCATTGCTGTTAATGCTGAGCAGATAAGAAGAGGCCAAGTCATTAAGCCAAGTTGATCTTGTAAGTAACTGATTTGTTGCATGATTAATCCAACCTAAAACGAACAGGTATTTGTACTCGGTGAGCAATCGCTCGACCATTGACAGTGTGAGGTGAGAATTTCCATTGTTTAATGGCATCTAATGCGGCGTTATCGAGCATTAGCGCGCCTGATGAATTTACTAATGCTTGTTTAATTTGTTTGCCTTCAGCGTCTAGCCAGATCTCATAAGTCACGACACCTTCAACGCCACGACGTCTTGCTTGGCGAGGGTAATTCGGTGGGGTAGGACGCGCAGAGAACGAAGGCTTAGTGACTAAAACCGGCTCTTGGTTTGATACGCCTTGATTTACTTCCTGAGGCTGGTTGGCAGACTCGTCCATATTCTTATCGACTTTCTTGTCGGCCAGTTTCTCTGGTTGAGTGGCTGGTTTTGGGCGTTCTTTCTTAACTACCTTTTTCTCAGTTACTGGTTTCTTTTGAACCGGCTTCTTCTCGACAACCTTTTGCTCAATCACTTTTTTCTCAACTTTCTTTGGTTGAGGTTTATTGGTGATCGCTTTTTTCTTTGGGGTTGGCTTAGCTTGCTTTGGCTCAACCGTTTTTGGTTCGGCTTGTGAGACGGTTTCTTTTATTGGCTCAGGTTTAACTGGCTCTGTGATTGTTTTTTGCTGAGCTTGTGAAGGAACGCTCTTAGGAGTGAAGTTGATCGATACCGTGTTCGATTGGCTACCTGCAGGCATCGCAAATACTTTGGATTCTTGAGCGACAAACAACAACGCGGCATGAATCACTAACGATGCACCGCCTGCAATAACATATCTAGGAACGTTCACAATCAATCCTTTACCAAATCAAAATTCCGTATCGGATTATTGCTTAGAATCTAAATAAGATCAATTATCAATTGCATTATCATTTGCGTGTATTTATGATTCTCTCAGTTTTTAGCGAATAGTCTTCCAGACTTTGCTATGTAAGTGTTCAGAGAGATTATATGAGTCTTAATATTTATAAATTTGACGAATCAATCTTGGGCGTTTCTAGCCCTGATCCGCTTCGTTTTGCGTTTGCGAAAAAGCATTCTGCACACGCCGGAGGAAGTTCAATTCCGGTCGACCCCAGTAAGAAGTTAGAACTCTTTGACGAACTGATGCTGAGTGAAGGGAAAAAACAGGATACGCGTTGCTTGTATATCCACATTCCTTTCTGTCGTGTGCGTTGTACGTTCTGCAATTTCTTCCAAAATGCCGCAAGCCGTAAATTAGTGGATGAGTATTTCGATGCACTGATGGTCGAGCTAAAGCAGAAAGCCAAAACACCTTGGGCTCAGTCTGGACTATTTCACGCCGTCTATATTGGTGGCGGAACTCCCACCGATTTGTCGTCTCAACAAGTTGAGCAGCTGGGTAAAGCGATTCGTCAATATTTCCCACTAGCAAACGATGTTGAGATGACATTGGAAGGGCGCATCAATCGATTTGGTGACGAGATGTTTGATCGTGCGCTTGAAGGTGGCTTCAATCGTTTCTCGTTCGGTATTCAAAGTTTCAATACTCAGGTTCGACGTAGTGCTAAGCGCCTAGATGACCGAGAGGTTGTGCTAGAACGTATCAGTTCACTAAGCCGCACCGAGCAAGCGCCAATCGTTCTTGATCTGTTATACGGATTACCACACCAATCTATGGAAGTGTTCCAACAAGATTTAGAAGACTACATGTCTACTGGCGCACACGGCATTGACCTCTACCAACTGATTGTTGCGGGCAATGCACCTATGCTTAATCTTGTTGAGAAAGGAAAAATCCCACCGCCTGCGAATACGCCAGATAAGGCGAGCATGTATTTGGCGGGTGTGGAGTTCATGGCAAAAAATAAGGTCAAGCAACTGAGCGTAAACCACTGGACTCGTGATAACCGCGAACGCAGCATTTACAACAGCTTAGCGAAAACTTATGCCGAAGTTCTACCCATTGGTTGTGGCGCTGGTGGCAACATCGGCGGTCATGGTGTGATGCAGCATCGAACTTTAGACAGCTACATGGAGTCTATAAAGCAAGGTCAATTACCTATTGCCATGATGACTAAGCAAAGCTCATTAGAGCCTATCTTCTCAACATTAAAGGCAGGTTTCGATTCTGGTGTTGTTAGAAGAAGTACGCTACCGAGATTTATGGGGCAAGATACGTTCGACTACCTCAAGCCTTTGTTCGCGCATTGGGAAAAGAACGGTTTAGTTGAGCTTTCGGAAGATTATCTGAGCCTGACTATTGCTGGCAGCTTTTGGGCGGTAAGCCTAGCGCAGAGTGTGATTCAAGTGCTTAACGCTGAATACCAAGCTATGCACCCAGCGCCTAAAGCGTCAGGTTCGGGCGTACACCCGCATGCAAGTTTGAAGCACGCTTAATATCGAATTTTTAGTTTATAACTTACTCGTTTATACGGAACATATTCAATGACAGATACAACATTAGAAATGACAGAAACTCTAGAACAACGCGTAGCTCTAATTTTAGAAGAAGAGCCAAAACTACTGCCAACAGCAATTGCTGAGAAGCTAGGTGTTTCAGAGGTTGAAGTGGTTGCTGCTTTTCCAAACGACATGGCGGTAATGCTAGATGGCAGCCGTGCTCAAGAGATTCTAGAAGGTTTAGTGGGTTGGGGCCCTGTGACCACTATCGTGCATTCATTTGGTTCTATCTTTGAAGTTAAAGCGCCATTCCCGAAAGGTAAGGTAGCGCGTGGTTACTACAACCTAATGGGCAAAGAGGGCGAGCTTCATGGTCACCTTAAACTTGATAACGTTAAACATATCGGTTTGGTGAGCAAGGCGTTCATGGGTCGTGAAAGTCATTACTTCGGCTTCTTCAGTGAAACCGGTGAGAACATTTTTAAGATTTACCTAGGCCGCAACGAAAAGCGTGAGCTTATTGCCGACCAAGTAGAACGCTTCAAAGCGCTAAAAGAACAAGCTTAAGTTCAATTTACAGTAAATAATCAGCAGCAATCTTACATAGGGTTGCCAACTGGCTTAAACAAGACATCAATGCTCGAGGATCGTTTAGTTCGCTAATGATCGCTCAACCTTGGGCAAAAATAATAAATCAGAGAAAGTGAAGAAAGGAATTACCCATGGAACAGCAAGTAAAACAAGAACGTCTACAAGGTCGCCTAGGTCCAGAAATTAAAGAGTTTCGCCAAGAGCGCCGTACCCTTCAACTTGCAACGGTTGATGAAGAAGGTCGCCCGAACGTAAGTTACGCACCTTTCGTTCAGAACCAAGAAGGTTACTTTGTTCTAATTTCTGATATTGCTCGTCATGCTCGCAACTTGAAAGCGAACCCTCAGGTCTCTTTGATGATGATTGAAGACGAAGAGAGCTCGAAGCAACTTTACGCACGTAAACGTTTAACGTTTGATGCTCAAGCAAGTGTTGTGGAGCGTGAAACGGAACTTTGGACTCAAGTGATTGGCCAGATGCAAGAGCGTTTTGGTGAAATCATTGATGGTTTGAGCCAACTTCAAGACTTCTCTCTGTTTAACCTTAAAGCTGAGAACGGCCTGTTCGTTAAAGGCTTTGGTCAGGCATACCAAGTGTCAGGCGACGATCTGGTGGATTTCGTTCACCTACAAGAAGGCCACAAAAAAGTGTCTAACGAGTAATCTCGTTTAACTGATTTCTTCAGGAGCCCTCCAATGTGAGGGCTTTTTTATGTCTAAATCAAAGAGTTTGGTATATTGGCGTTTGATGACTATTTATGTGTAAGGATCGGTACGTGAAACCAGTAAGTCGAGATTGGGACGAGTTTTGTTATCCGTTTATCTATGAAGACAGTCCTATCTGTGATTTTGAGATTTTGTCGGATGAACTTTGTTGCCGAGTTGGATTGGTGTTGTCTTTAGAGCTAGAGCCTCAGGTTCGTGAGATCCTGCAACGCTTGCAGCCAAACATCTATCACTTGAATGGCTCTGTGCGCGGTAAGCTTGCCATCACCGAGTCTGAATTGGTCGAGCTCAAGCAAGACTATCATCGTATCCGTGAGCAGCTAGAAGGTGGTTTTAAAGGCTTTGTCTTACCCGGTGGGCACCGAGTGTCTAGTGAACTTCACTTGTGTCGCTGTCAGGCTAAAAAGGTCGTGCGAGCTTTGGTGAGTATTGAACATCATGAAAGCAAAAAGTCGCCAGACCCGATTCTTTTCAAATACGCCAACTTAGTCGCGAACACACTCTATGCATTGGCGTCTTTTACCAATCATGTCAATGAAGTTGAAGAAGTGGAATTTGTGAGTAAGAGTTATTCTATGCCAAAGAAATCTTAAGGAAGAGCTCTATATTGATTCATATCTAATATCTAATCCTTAAGAAGCTAAGAAGCTAAGAAGCTAAGAAGCTAAGAAGCTAAGAAGCTAAGAAGCTAAACCATTAAGCATGATTCTAGGTTTAGCTTCCAAAATAGCATCTAAGCAGCCGTAGAGGCGCCGTTTAAGACTTTTGCGCCGCGTAGCATAGCTTCGATTAATTCACCCGCGTTGAACTTCTCAAGCGCTTCATGCGCCCCCACCTGATTAGCACGGTCGACACAGATCTCACTGGACAGTGAGGTATGCAAAATACAGTAAGCGTGACTTAAAGCGCTGTCGTTTTGCACTTCAAATGCAAGCTCATAACCATCTAATCCCGGCATCTCGATATCACTCACCAGAAGATCAATGGCATTGCCAGCGCTGGCTTGGCGTCGCATTAGGTCGATGGCATCTAAGCCGTTGTTACATATGCTGTAAGGGATGTTGATGCTGTCTAAGGCATCAGATAACTGTTTACGTGCAATCAAAGAGTCATCCACTAATAAGATGTTCAATGCTTTGAGGCGTTCCCTTTCTACATCGGTCAGCATCGGGATATGAGCATTCTCATAAGCTGGGTAGATCTTAGAAAGCAGCAGTTCCACGTCGAGCATTTGCACAATACGGTCTTCGAAACGTGTAATACCGGTAACAAACACATTGCGACCCACACTGGTGGGTGGAGATTCAATGCTCTTCCAGTCGCATTCAATGATTTTATCAATTGAACGAACCAAGAACGCCACAACTGTTCTCAAACAGTCAGTAACGATGAGTACACAATCTTGGTATTCAGCGGGTGTTATCGGACGGAAGCCAATCGCAGCGGACATATCAATCACAGGAACTGTAAGGTCGCGGATAGTCACGGTGCCAATCACATGGTGATGAGAGTAGGGGATTTGGGTCATCGGTTGAAAAGGGACGATTTCCCTGACTTTAAGCGTGCCAATCGCAAAACTTTGAGTGAGGGACAATTTGAACATCAACATTCCCTGTGACTGACTCGCTTTACTGATCGGTTTGGCCATAATTGGCTCCTACTTAATACGCGCTTAATTTATAAGGATTAATTTAAAGGGAAATGGAAGCCGCAGCAAGTCGCGATGCGGTTTTTAATGGCCTTTAAGGCAGTTGTTTTCGGTTATAGAGTGAAGAATAGCGGTTCTTGGGTTAAAATCACGCTAAACGCTGGCTGTCGATGAATTTATGTCGATAAGCCGTTAGCGGCAAACAGATTTACAACAGTCAGTTCATTCGCGATGTTCTAAGTAATCGTCGTAAGTAAACTGGCAGCAACAAACTGAGAATTATCATGGCAAGAACAGCAGCAGCGCTTCATATTTTGGTGAAGCATAAAGAACTAGCAGAAGACATCATGACGCAGCTTAAAAAGGGCGCTAAATTTCAAACGCTAGCGAAGAAACATTCAACCTGTCCATCTGGTAAAAAGGGCGGCGACCTAGGTGAGTTCAAAAAAGGTCAAATGGTGCCTCAGTTTGATAAGGTTTGTTTCTCTGGCGAGACGCTTGTACCACACCTTGTGAAAACAAAATTTGGCTGGCACGTCGTGAAGGTTCTTTACAGAACTTAGTTATAAATATGTGTTAGATTGAATAAAAGGAGCGTATATACGCTCCTTTTTTGTGACTTTTGTGCGCGTTTTAAAGCACTACGGTTGAGTGTTCATCCCAGACGTTATGCGATAATTGGTGCTACGCCCTCAACCATCCACCGTGAGTAATTGGTAGGAGGAGGAGGGTTTTTAATGAGTAACTCATATAATAAATGCCATTCTTGAGGAAATTTATTGCAGCTTTGCCTTTTAGCCTTTGCCTTTTCTAAAAAGCTGTAAACGAGTTTGGTAGGAGAACAACATGGAGAGTTCAGCTATGTTAAGCAAACCAGCGACAGATGTCATATTGCATGCCTTTGACTGGTGCTACGCTGACGTAATGAAGAACGCCCCACTGATCCAAGAGTTGGGTTATAAATCTGTTTTAGTATCACCGGCGATGAAATCGCTGCGCGGCCCTAAAGGTTGCGATCGAAATTCTGGCACTCAATGGTGGCAACGCTATCAGCCCCAAGACTATCGTGTGATCGATAATCAGTTGGGTGACACACAAGATTTTAAAGCGATGGTCGACACGTTAAAGCGACATGGGCTTCGTACTTATGTGGATGTGGTGTTTAACCACATGGCCAACGAATCGGGTATCCGCGGTGATCTAACGTATCCCAATCAGCAAGACATGGCGTCTTATCAAAAAGATGCTGACTATTATGAATCCATACGTTTGTTTGGTGACCTTTCTGAGCCTCTATTTGATGAGAACGACTTCGTGGAGGCGTTTGGCATCAAGAACTGGAAAGACACTTGGGAAGTGCAAAACGGGCGTATTACCGGTGGCGCGAGCGACCCTGGCCTGCCAACGCTGCTTGATAACGATAATGTGGTGGCACAGCAAAGAGCCTACCTAAAAGCACTGAAAGAGATTGGTGTGAAAGGGTTTCGCATTGACGCGGCAAAGCACATGACACTGGCACATCTACGCAAGGTGTGGACTGATGACATCTGCGAAGAAATGCACATCTTCGGTGAGATCATTACCGATGGCGGCGCGACAGAAGAAGAGTATGAGCTGTTCCTTGAGCCTTATCTTAAACACACTCGCTTAGGCGCTTACGATTTCCCGTTGTTCAACACCATCTTCAAAGCATTTGAAGAGCAGGGCAGCTTTAAGTCTTTGATTAACCCATACTGTTTTGGTCAGGCTCTGTCGAATATGCGAGCGATCACGTTTGCGGTCACTCATGATATTCCCAATAACGAGGTGTTTTTGGAGCATGTGATGGATGAAGTGGATGAGCGATTGGCTCATGCTTTCATTCTTGGTCGAGACGGCGGTGTGCCGCTTGTTTACAGTGAACTGAGCACCAGCGGTATTCTGGACAAGAGCGGTCAGCCTCGTTGGCTTAACGACTGGCAAGCGCCTTACATGAAAAGCATGATTCAATTCCATAACCATGTTCATGGCGAAGCGATGCGTGTGGTTGAAGCGAATGATGATTTGTTGGTGTTTGTCCGTGGCGATAAAGGCATTGTGGTGATCAACAAGTCGAAGCGAAGCAAAACAGCCTCATTAAATTGGACTGGTGCGGTAACCGATTTACTGTCGGATGATGTGTTTGAATGTGTTGGTAAGGATTTAACCATCAAGGTGGAATCGAACCAATGCATGATGTTAACGACGAATGAATTGAAGCCTGTCACGAGTTAACTTGGATAGACTAGAAAGAGAAGCCCCGCTTACTGGCAATCAGTAATCGGGGCTTTTTATTTTAAGCTATTGCTCGGTAACTAAACCAAATGGCGACTCAGCCAAACGGCAACTGAGCCAAACCTTGGTTAAACCGTAAACTTATTCAATAGCTCGTCTTGTTGGCGAACATTGTCAGTTTGCTGCTGCATTGCGGTATTCGCTTCTTGAGCTGCTGTTGATACTTGTGTTGAAAGGTCTTTGATCTTAACAGTGTTGTTATTGATCTCTTCCGCTACTAAGCTCTGCTCTTCTGCCGCTGAAGCAATCTGGATGTTCATATCTGAGATGCGTTGAATCGCGTCACGGATACGGTCAAGTGAAGAGTTCGCTTGCTGAGCGCGTTCAACGGCGTCAGTGGCTGTGTCTTTACTTTGGTTCATCGCGTTCGATACTGAGCTTGCACCCGCTTGGAGCTGCTCGATCATGTTGCGGATTTCCGTAGTTGATTCTTGAGTACGTTGTGCCAGAGTACGAACTTCATCGGCAACGACTGCGAAACCACGGCCTGATTCACCAGCACGCGCCGCTTCAATAGCTGCATTCAATGCCAGTAGGTTGGTTTGGTCTGCAATATCGTTGATTACTTTTAGAATCGTTTCGATGTTGGCTGTTGCTGATTCAAGTACTTGTACTTCGGCAACCGCTTGGTCGATACGAGCTGAAAGGTTATCAATCGCTTGAGTGGTGTCACTTACGACAGATGTGCCGTCTAGCGTTGCTTCATCAGCTTCACGAGCCGCCGCAGCCGCGCCTTGAGCGTTGTTCGCCACTTCAGTTGCAGTCACCGCCATCTCGTTCATTGCAGTCGCTAACTGTTCAAGCTCTTGAAGTTGCGTATTCATCGCGTTTGCTGATTCGCCTGCACCTTTAACCGTGATTTCAGTACCGCGTTTAATCTCAACACCAATCGCTTTCGATTGAATAATTTGATTTTGCAGGTTTTCGGTAAAGGTGTTGAAGCCTTTCGCTAGGTCAGAGAACTCTTGGTCTGTGTTGGTATCTAGGCGCTTAGTTAAGTCACCTTGTCCACTTGCTACATCTTGAATCGCTTGGTTAAGTGCATCCAGTGGACGCATTAACACGCGAATTAGAACTGTTAGAGCAATGATGCTGAGAATTACCGCAATTAAAGAGTAGATCATTGAGCTGTTCTTCAACTCTTCAACGGTTTGGAAAGCGATCTCTTCATCCAGGATGGCACCGATGTACCAATCTTCACTAGGGATGTGGGTGAAATTAACTAGGAACATTTTGCCGTCGACTTCAATTTCTTGAGAGCCTTCACGAATAGTCGCTTGTGGCATGTAGCTTGATAGCGTTTCACCGTTGTTTTTCGCATTTGGGTGAGCAATCGTGGTGCCGTCGGCTGTTACTAGGAACAGGTAACCCGCATCAAACAAGTTCACTTGGTTGATCAAGGTAGCAAGGTTCGTCAATTCTAGGTCGTAGAACATACCCGCAGTAAAGCGGCCGTTGTCTTTAACTGGAGTACCTACTGATATGATGACTTTCTTACTTGATGCATCCACATAAGGAGCGGTAACAACTAAACTGTTTTTGGATTTAGCATCAATGTACCAAGGACGAATTCGTGGGTCGTAGTCTGGACCGGCATCCCAACCATCATCATTTTCAATAACGAAACCGTTTGCTTCATAACCAAAACCAACCGCTAGGAAGCTGTTTTTAAGCTTTGGCTTTTCTAAGATTTCTTTAACGTAAGCGCGATCTTCAGGGTTGATCTCGATGACTTCAGTCGTCGATTGAGCCAACGCTTTCTTGGCGTTCATCTCCGATACGACGGTATTTTTCACGCCCGAGACCATCTCTTTCAGGCTCGCATTGACGTGGTTTTCTACTGCACTTCTTACGGTGTAAAGTTGTTGTATTGAAAGCAATGATACTGTCACTAGCAGCAAGGCTGATGATGCAGCAACCACCTTATGGCTAAATTTCATTGAGTTTTCCCCTTCTCACAGGCTTTGCGAAGACTAAAGTTAATCGTGTTTTTGTAATTATATATATCGACTAGATTGGATTTTACTTGAATGTAATTTCACAAAATAGACTACAAAAATACAACAACCTAAACAATGCAAAATTCACTAAAGCGCATATTTGTTGCTTTTAGTATTTGGTTCAATGAGTTGGGGAATGGGGCTAGACGGAGTTTAAGGAGGAATTAAGAATGTATTAATTTGATAGTTATGCGTTCAGTTTTCTATTAAAAAGAGGCGGGGTGAATAAACGATATGAAATCAAATGACATGCAGAGCTTATAAATTAATTGAACTCCAAATAATACTGTGTATATATTTTCGCAAATAAAAAGCCCCACAAAAGTGAGGCTTTATAAACTGAATCTTTATTGAGTTACATAAGTAGTATCTAATTTAGAATATTAGATGCGCTACACCAGCGATAACTGGAAGCGTAATTAACGTACGTAGAATAAAGATAATAAACAGTTCTAAGATGTTCACTGGAATCTTACTGCCTAGAAGTAGAGCGCCCACCTCAGACATGTAGATCAGCTGAGTTACCGACATTGCTGCAATAACAAAGCGAGTCATCTCGTTGTCGATAGAAGCCGCAAGGATTGCTGGGATAAACATGTCCGCAAAACCAACAACAATCGTTTCAGATGCTGCAACCGCTTCAGGAACACCAAGTAGCTCTAGGAATGGAATGAAAGGCTGACCTAGGATTGAGAACACAGACGTGTATTCCGCAATAACTAGTGCCATTGTACCTAAACCCATAACAACAGGCAGTACGCCAAATACCATATCTACGGCGTTACGAACGCCTTCGCCAAATACAGATTTAGCCGACTTTACTTGAGATGCTTTATTTACCGCTAGCTCAAGACCCCAAGAGAACGTTGAGTGACCTGCTGGGATCGCGTCAGCGTCTTTGTGCGGCTTGCTGCCATCAATGAAAGTATCTTTCTTCATGCTTAGTGGTGGAAGGCGAGGGATGATCACCGCTGCCACAATACCCGCTAAACAGATTGCTGCGTAGAAAGGTAGGAACAGGTGCTCTAGTTCTACCTGAGCAATAACCACAAGACTGAATGTGATAGATACTGCTGAGAAAGTCGTACCAACAACCGCAGCTTCACGCTGAGTGTAGAATTTCTTCTCGTACTGTTTGCTTGTAAGCAGGATACCAACACTGCCGTCACCCAACCAAGAAGCCATACAGTCAATAGCACTGCGGCCTGGTAGGTTGAAGATTGGACGCATGATTTTACTTAGTAGCGTGCCAAACAGCTCTAGTAGACCAAAGTTAAGTAGAAGCGGAAGTAGCAAACCAGCAAAGATGAATACTGAGAACAGTGTCGGAAGCAGGCCTTCTAGAACCAGACCACCAGTATTTTCTTCCCAAATAACCTCAGGGCCAACTTGGAAGAAAGCCATAACGGCTGCAGCACCACCAATTAAACGAACCAGCAACCACAGTGGAGATGGGTTGAAAAGGCCGTTTAAAAATGAATTTGATGTAATGAATGTAGGCTTAAAAATGGTGCTTAAAACTGAAGCTACAGACATGAAAGCAACGATCGCAGTGATGATAGGGACTAGATATTCACCGAAAACCGCTTGAATTGATTTGGCTAAGATAGCTACAGGGATGGTTAGATCACCTTGATAGCTGATTGGCGCCATGAAAAGGAATAAACCAATCAATGATGGGATTAAGAAAACCCAGAAACTGCCTTTAGATTTCTCTGTTTGAGCAGTATTCTTGTTGTTAGACATGTTATTGTTCTCGAATTTCTACACGTAAAAAAGCCACATCCTTGGCATTTTTATTCACTAAACGTCCGTATTTTCTCATTGGGTGCAAGATTACCCAGTATTAATATCGCTTGCAATACTATTCATCAAATATAGCTAAATATTCATACTGGTTATTCTGCAATGTATTAAGAGTTTAGAATAAAGTGTTGCGGATGTTACGTAGTTTGAGGTTATATTGCCAGATATTTATAAATTGACTGGGGTTTCAGTTCGATAGGTCAAGTATAACCAGTAGCTAAACGCAATAATGAAAGCAAAAGAGGCAGGGAAAGCCAATGCCAAGATTTCGAAGCGTTGGAACAGACAAGCGCCAATTAAGCCGCCAAACAGGAAGCCAACCACAATGAAAATTAGCAGTTTGGCTTTACGGCGGTCAAAAGGCATCCCCTTTAAGCGAGCGCCAATCATGATCCCAAGATCGGTAATGATCCCGCTCATGTGTGTTGTTCGAATGATTGCCCCGCTGTAAGTGGTGATCATCGCGTTCTGCAAACCACACGCGGCTGAAGCGAAATACTGACCTGAAGTATAGCCTTGCAACAGTGTCCACAGCGCCAAAAACAGCAATCCACCCTCAATACATAGTGCAACACCGTAACGGCGTCCTAACTTCAATGCTTGGTTTTCAATAAAGAACCCGCTGAACGCCGCACCTAACATGAAGCTCATGATCACCAATAGGAGGTGAACAGAAGCCGAGGTCGGTGTAAGCAGGCTACTGCCTAGCAAAGACATGGTGCCGGAGATATGGGAGATAGCTTGATGTTGGAAGCCAAGTAAGCCGATAGCATTAACACTGCCAGCAAGACCAGCTAACAAAAGGGCGCCGTATTCAACCCAGCGAGGTAACTTAGAAATCATGTGGTTCACCCTGGGTTAAATAGAGGAGCAAGATTATAACGCTAGACAAAAGATACGCTAGCGCTGTGAAGCGGTGATATTTGATCTTAGGCAACAGTATTGCAGTTTGTTTTAATACTGTTGCTATATAAAGATAACGGTCAATAACGAGATAAAGATAACGCTCAATGACGAACTAGTTGTAATGGCTCATTTGGTGGTCGAACTTAACCCAACCGTGTTTGCGTTCTTCATAAACCGAAAAGCTCGGCAGTGGGAAGTCTTGCTCTTTAAATAATCCGAGCGGGACGATATAAAAATCAGCGGCGGCAACCGACTGCAAAAGCATGGTGGTGCCACACTTGGGACAAAACTGATAGGTGACTTCATTACCCGTATCGCTGATGCGTGAAAAAGAGGTCACTTCACCGCTGAGTGTAACTTGTTCTATTGGGAACCGAGCCTGAATGCCGAACACACTTCCGGTGCGTTTCTGACACTCATAGCAATGGCAGACAGATGTACGTTGAGGTTCACCTCGGCATACTAGGTTGACTGCTCCACAGCGGCATTCGCAACTTCTGATATTTCTATCTTTAATATGATTGATATCCATCCATGCTCCACTTCTGGTTAACCCTGTATTGATAATTATACTAAAGCCCTTTATGGTCTGCACAACTGGATGAAAACAAAAGAATATAATTGCCCATGAAAAAGAAAATCTTACCTATCCCTCTGATTCTACTGATTCCAATTGTCATGCTGGTTGTGGTGATAGTAGCGGGTATTTATCGCTTTAGCTTAAGTGATGAAGAGATCTTGGCGAAGTTTCCTTCTTCTCAAGTGAGTTATGACCCAGTCGTAGAAACCGTTTTTGATTTGAAGACGACCAATCCATGGACAATTAAAGTTCCTGAGACTAACGCCTACGCTTTTATCAATGAAGTTGATGAGCCTAGAGCCATCGCGTTTGGACGCTATGACTCAGGTGTTGAGCGCGGTGTGGTAACGGTAGACACAAATAATCTTTCAGCCGCCACGCTGGGCAAGGCGAGTTTCTTTGTCGCGCCGATGTGGATATCTAACCAAGGCAGCGGTGTGTTCTATTATCTAGGCCTGTTTAAACATGACCAGCAACGAAGCCGCGTGGTGTTAGTCGACCAACTTTTACTGGGTGACCGTATACAAATTCAGACATTGGAGGTCGCTCAGCTGCCAGATTCGCAATCACAGAATAAACTTACTGGGGAAGGTTTTATCGGCTTTACTCAGCATTCTGCGGAACAATCATTTGCAGAACCCCCTTCTGAAAAGGTGTTAATGAGTTTTTCTTTTGATACGCAATCAATTGGTAAGCAATAACGTTTTCGTGAATGTAAGGATCTGTTGTTTATGTGAGCCAAATTACATATTATCTTAGTTAGATGAATGAAATTTAGACACAGTTAGCTTTGTGTCCGCTTATTATTACAAATGGAGCTTGCGAATGATTAATAAACGTTTTTTTAAGACGAAAGATGAAGTTGAAGTGACCTTCGAGCTAGAAGCTCAGGAAGCGAACTCTGTATCCATCGTTGCTGACTTTCTTGATTGGAAAGCCACCCCAATGAAAAAACTGGCCAAAGGGAAGGTTTACAAGTTTAAAACTCGTCTACCTAAAGATGGCGAGTTTCAATTCCGCTACCTAGTTGATGACCAACAATGGGTGAACGATGCGAATGCCGATCGTTACATCCCAAATGAATTTGGTGAAGACAACTGCCTAGTGTCGACGGTAAACGCATAATCTTTTCTTAAAACCAGCGACTAATTCGCTTCGTTTATTAATTATTCGAAACGGAATAACGTCAACCAATAGAAAGCAGAAACTAGCCGTTTCTGCTTTTTTATTTTTAAATTTAGCGGTTAATTTTATTTCTTATCTAGTGGCTCTTCATCTACGGCAACTCAATGACTTAGGCTAAGTTGGGAAGATTCACATCATATTATGACAATGCATTGATGATTTATGCGTTTGAAAAGCATATCCTATGCCTTTATATCGTAGAAAGACCTGTTTACCGTGTATTCAAAAATATTTCCCTCTCCGTTTGCTGAGCTTTCACCTGTAAAAAAAGTAGCTATTTTGGGACTGCCACTTATTGCTGCGATTGGTGTTGCTTTGCAATCGTCACAATCGGATCTGACGAAAACGATCGATCTTGATTTGCCCGACTCAACCGTTATTGAGTCAATTCTGTCACCATCTTCTGTTACCGTTATTGAGCCGCCGACATTTGAGTATCAAATTCAAACGGGCGATAACTTGAGTAGCATCTTCACTCAGCTTGGATTTTCTTACAAATCGATGATGAGCGTGATGGAAACCGATTTAAACTTCCTTGCGTTAGACACGCTTCGCCCAGGTAACACATTGCGTTTTTGGCGTGATGAAGCGACGGGCGACCTTTCCAAAATGGAACTTCAATTTAGTGTTGCAGATAAAGTGGTTTACCGACTGCTTGAAGATGGTACATACGAGTTTGAAGATATCTCTATTCCGGGCGAGTGGAAGCAAAAACCTTTAGTGGGTGATATTCAAGGCAGCTTCTCTATGTCGGCGAACAAGGTTGGCCTGAGCAGTCTTGAGATTGACCATATTGTGACTCTTCTTAAAGATAAGCTGAACTTTAGCCGAGACCTACGTGCTGGCGATCAGTTTGAAGTGCTTCAAAAAGCGCAATATGTTGATGGTGTTGCAACCGGAAAACGTGAAATTGAAGCAATTAAGATCATGAATCGTAACCGCGTTGTGTCAGCATACTTACACACTGACGGACAATATTACGATGCTAATGGCGATAGCTTACAACGTGCTTTCCAACGTTACCCAGTGAGCAGTAGCTGGCGCCAAAGTTCTCAGTTTAACCCTAAGCGCTTACACCCTGTGACTGGCCGCATTTCACCGCACAACGGTACAGATTTCGCGACGCCAGTTGGTACGCCGGTTCAAGCAACGGGTGATGGCAAAGTGATTATGACGCGTAAGCACCCATATGCGGGTAACTACGTGGTCATTCAGCACGGCAGCACTTACAAAACGCGCTACTTGCACTTAAGCAAGATCCTTGTTCGTAAAGGACAAACGGTATCTCGTGGTCAACGTATTGGCCTATCGGGTAAAACGGGTCGAGTGACAGGTGCTCACTTGCACTATGAACTGATCGAACGTGGTCGCCCTGTTGATGCGATGAAAGCGAATATCCCAATGGCTGATTCTGTGCCTAAAAAGGAAAAAGCGACATTCACAGCCGCGAGAGATGAAGCCGACAAGCTATTGAAGGCAGCGTTAGAAACGCGCAATCTAGCAATGGTTAATAATGCTAGTAAGTAGCTAGCCATTAAACTGTTTTAAAGCCGCAAGAGCATCACAAAGCACAGTCAGTGTTAAGTGATGCTCTTGCGGCTTTTTAGTTCTCAATAGAAGGTTCGGTAAGGGTTTAAACTAAAGGCTCTGAGTGCGCGACATAGCTAACGATAGCTTCAGGTCGCATTGGAGGTGAGTAGAGGTAACCTTGGATCTTGTCACATCCCATCGCGTGCAGCTTTTCTAATTGCTCACGCTTCTCAACACCTTCCGCAACCAAAGATACATCGAGTCTATGGGCCAGTTGAACAATCAGCCATACTACGCTCTCTGAGGTCGAACTAGTTAACAAGTCTCGAATAAAGGTCGCATCAATTTTAATGCAATCGATAGGGTAGCTGTGGATGTAGTTCAAACTGGAGTAGCCTGTACCAAAGTCGTCGAGTGCAATCGTGAAGCCTTGCCCTCTCAAAAAGTTAAGCGCGGATTTTGTCTCTTGTGTTGGCGATAACAGAACGGTTTCGGTTAACTCGATAACAAACTCATTCGCCTTAAAATGGTGCTGTTCAATGGTTCGAGTCAGGTAGGATATATAACGTTTCGAATCAGTAAGCTCGTGCGCAGAGCAGTTGATTCCAAGTTTAACCTTGTAGCCCAAGCCTTGCTCTAGTGTGGTTTTAGCGCGGCACACCAATTCAATAATGCGTTCACCTAATTCGACAATCAGCCCTGACTCTTCTGCCACTTGAATAAACTCTACGGGTGAGATGTCTCCATGTCTGGCGGTTTTCCAGCGAGTCAGTACCTCGAAATATTCCCATTGCGTTTCACCTTGACCCACAATCGGCTGTACCACTACGTACATTCCATTGCTGTCGGGGATATAGCTTTGTGAAATTGGGTTTTCCAGCTCACTTCGTAGCGCTGCGACTAGCTCGGTTTTTCTTTGGTAACGAACTCTTAAGTGAGTGTCATAACATTGAATATGAGTATCTTGGCTGTGTTTACACTCTTTAAGCGCCAAGCTGGTATTGAAGATGATTTGCTCAACGTCTTTGTTGTCTCCATCCGAACTGGCAATACCGATGCTGACGTCGAAATCTATCTTGATATCAACGCTACTGTAGCCCTGCTTAATTTTGGCCAGTATTTGTTCGCACACGGCTATCGGATCAGAATGGTAGGTGATGAAGGCGAACTCGTTGCCAGCAGTCCGGAAAGTCAGGTTGCTTTCAGGTAAAGTTCGGCGCAATATTTCTGCGACAAACTGCAGCACCTTGTCGCCAATATAATTACCGTGCATATCATTAATGGCTTTGAAGCTATTGATATCGAGTAAAGCCAGTGTAAACGGAGTGACGCTCTGTTGAGTAATCGACTCTAAGGTATCTGATAAACAGCTTCGGTTGAGTAACCCGGTTAGGCTGTCGTGTGACACCTCATAACTAAGCTGATTTACAAGTTGTTCGGAACGATCGTTAAACCACATTTCACGCAAGGTGTGGATGATGATGTCGGCGAACAATTGATGGTGCTTTACCACGTCTTGTTGCTGATCAGGGCTAAGAGGCGAGGTGAACGTTGAAAACAGCACGCCCATCACTTCGCCACTTTGAGTTTGAGTCGGGATCGCGATGGAGTTTTGTGAGGTGATTTCCTGCCTAAATGCCGATGTTGGCAATGACTGGACGATGTACTGAGAAAATGAGCAATCTGGGTGTCTTTGATTGACGGCTTGTTGGTAGATGTGACCATGGCGCGCATTGATTTTGTCATGTAATACATGATCAGAATGGGCGATCACCAAAGGAACGGTTTGGTCAGGGAAGTACTTCTTCTCAATGATGCTAGTGTATTGAGTATCAAAGGTCTGATGTAAAGTAAGCACAGCTGACTCTAAAAGGTCGATACCTTCCAATTTCAGCAAACGGCCAATGCGCTCTGTGTCTATCATGCTATTGTGCGTATGTTGAGTCATAGCCACCACCCCTAGTTAACCAGATTCACTGTGTAAGCGGTATACGTATTATCTTGTATATGTGCGAACTTGTATAATCTATATGCGTCAAGTTTATTATTGACCGTGTTGTATAACTTTTCAAATTAAAACGTGACTTATTTCACAGAGCTTGCGTGCTACGCTCTTTGTCTAGCCTGTCTTTCAGATGGTCCAAAAAGAGCTTGGTTCGCGTGTGCGAGTAATCAAGCTTAGGGTAGTACGCGTAAACCATCACTTCGTCGGCGGTAATATTTGGCAATACTGGAACTAATGTCCCTTGCTTTAGATCCTCTTTGATCATCGCTTTGATGGTTAACAGTACGCCCATTCCTCGCTTCGCAGCATGAAACAAAGCCTCTGGATTAGTGGTCGCAAAGTTACCGTTTAACGTTATTCGCTGCCCTTTGGTGAGTGCTACTTCACGGGTCGGACGCTCTCCCCAAATTAACGAGTTGTGTTGCTCCAAATCTTGCTCGCAAGTGGGGTAGCCGTGTTTGGCAAGATAGCTTGGTGCTGCATAGAAGCTGGCTCTGTGTTCAAACAGCGGTGTTTTCTTGAAGCTTAATGAGTTGAGTTGTTCTAGTTCACGACTGATTACCAAGTCCAAGCCAAGCTCGGGTAATTGACCGGGCGTAGTGGTGATGAGTTGTACCTTAATATCAGGGTACTTTTCTAAGAAGTCGTCCATGTATTGCACCAGAAACTTAGAGCCAACCGCAATCGTAGCGCCAATCTTTAATAGGCCTGCTGGGGTTTGGTTAACCGAGCGAGTCTCATCAATAATGGACTGCCAATTGTCGAGCTGATCCTTGGCTCGCAGGTAAAAGAGCGCACCTGCTTCGGTTTGGCTAATTGAACGCGTGGTGCGCTTTAACAGTTGGGTGCCTATGCGCTCTTCTAGCCAGTTCACTCTTTTGCTGATCGCCGAGCTGGTGGTGTTAAGTTTTCGAGCAGCACCATTGAAGCTGCCTTCTTCGACTACTCTGACGTAGCTTTTTACGTTAAGAATCCAATCCATATTATTTCCTGTTGGGACTTAATAAAATTCCAATTTAGCTAATTATCAATTATTGGTTTTGAATGTAAACTCGTCTAATGAACAAATATCAAACGAATAGGGAATTTTTTGAGCCAATCGACCTTTAAAAAAACACCGTTACTCTTAGCAATGATGATTATTGCTACGGGGCAGGTGGGTGTGAGCATCTACTTGCCAGCATTACCGTTAATTGCTTCTGATTTAAGTGCTACTCAAGTAGATGTACAGCTTCTCGTCACGCTGTTTCTGGTGGGTTTTGGCTTGTCTCAGCTATTTTACGGACCGATGTCCGATGCGGTGGGAAGAAGACCTATCTTCTTGTTAGGTCAGGGTATTTATTTGATTGGTACAGTCGTTTGTGTTGTGTTTTCTGACAATATGACGGCGCTAGAAGTTGGTCGCTTGCTGCAAGGTTTAGGGGCGGGCAGTGCCTCGGTTCTTGGGCGAAGTGTGCTTCGTGACAGCTATGATGGTTCACAGCTTACCAAAGCGTTGTCTTATATCTCGATCACCGCGTCGATTATGCCGATCATCGCGCCTGTATTTGGTGGCTGGATTTCATTTCACCTCGGTTGGCAGGCGGTGTTCCTGTTCGTTTTATTGTATCTACTAGCGATATTCACACTGGGTTACTTTGTTCTGCATGAAACTTTGCCATACGGAAAGAGCCGCTTTGATGCGTGCCAAGTGGTGAAGAACTACGGACGCTTGTTGACCAATCGCCAAGTGTTGACCAGTGCCAGTTACAACTGGATGAGCTACATGGCGAGTTTGGTATCGCTGTCGTTGTTTCCATTCTTAATGCAAGAGCAATTGGGGCTGACCGCCGCTGAGTATGGTTCATTGATGATTGTCCCTTCGGCAGGCTTACTGATAGGTAGCGTCGCTTTAAACTTACTCAATCGTAGGTTTAGTACGCCCCAACTGATGAGCCTAGCTATTTTGATTATCTTGGCATCGGGAACTTGGCTTCTTACTCATGAGTTATCCATCTTTAACTTGGTTTGGGCGTTTACTTGGTTGGCGATAGCACAAGGCATTTCGTTCCCATTATCAATCAGCATGTTATTAGAACCTCATAAAAAGCAAGCGGGCGCAGTATCGGCATTGTCGGGCTCTATTCAGATGTGTTTAGCGGGTTTATTGGGTGGGTATCTGGTAGAAAGTTGGGTCACGACTCATCTACAGTTAGGCGTGTTCTACCTCATTATTGGCGCAGCCATGGGCGGAGTGCTTTGGTCTTCAACCAAAATGAACAACAAAGGCGATACTGTTGAAGTGGAATATAGCTAAACACTAAATTCACTATCGTTTAACGCACCATCGTTAATACGTTGTATTTGTGCTGATGGTTTTCTACAATGCTTCGGTCCATTGAATAGGTAAGAACAAAATGCAGCAAAATGAATTTGAAGTACTGGTAAAAGCTATCTGCGCACTAGATGGCCTGCCTCAAGCGCTTGAGCTATTGAAATCCAATGAGGATACAGAAGTCGCTGAGGCTGCTGCATCACTGACTGGTCAATTTGCACTTGCTGAAGTGGAAGGCGAAAAGCGTATTTACCACGTGACGCTTCAAGAAAATGAACAAGGCGAAGAGCAAGAGTACATCGAACATGTTATGAATGAAGGCGATGACTTAATCAAATTTGCAGCTTGGTTCTTTGAAACGATGTTTGAATTGAAGCAAAAAGACACATACCAAATTGCCGGTAAAACTTACAGACAGCCAAAGCGCAGCTAGGTTTCTCAGTAAAGCATTTTAGAAAGCAGCTCTATTGAGCTGCTTTTTTTATCAGTGTCTAAATCAATGTCTTGGGTTGTTATTAGGAATGGAGCATTAAGCTCAAACCAGAATTTAGGTTAACTCATTGATATACAAAAACAATGCTGACTAGCACAGAGACAAAATTAGGCTAATTGCAAATGAATGCTTAATATTGCATTAAAGTGTGATTTAGATCTTGTTTTTGGGCGTTTTAAGTGTAGAATCCGCGCTAAAGAAAGTTGATTATGTGCGGAGATAAGCATGAATTACGAACTAGGCCACGCATACCTTGGTCAAATGGCAGCAAAAAACATGATGCACGAAGCATTGTACGGCACTTCAAAGCCAAAGAAACCATCGTTCTTTAAGCGAATGATGAAGAAAATGGCTAAATAAGCATTTTCAAAAACGGAATTTTAAAAGGCCTTAAACTCGATGAAGTTTAAGGCCTTTTTCGTTTTAGCGATTGGTGAAAGTTATCGCTTTGTTTTGTTGTGGATGGACACAAAAAATACCAATTAAGCTTCTGACTAATGGCTTTTAATGAACTCAGCCAGCAGATTGATTGGATAAGTCGACCACATTATTAGGGATGCTATCTAAGCCATTCTCTTTCATCCACGCTTCTAAGTTATCGGCACCACCGATGTACTTACCATCAAGCCAGATCTGCGGGACGGTGACCGGTGTTTTCTCACCAATGTGTGCTTTTACCTCTGGAATCATACGGTACAAAGCGGCGCTGTCTTTTACGACATCGTGGTATTGGTATTCAACACCCGCTTCATCCAGCATTTTCTTCGCTTTAACACAGAATGGGCAGGTCGCCTTACCATAAACGATGTTGCCTTTTAGGCTGTCTCGTTTGGTCCACTCTTTGATCACCGATTGGATTAACACACCGCGATTCAGCGCTTCACCTTGGCTGACCACTTTGCCTTCAACAACAAGGATTGGAGCATGCCAAGAGCCTAGTTTTAGCGGCTCCCACCAGTGAGACAACCAATCTTTCACTTCCAGTTCGACATCGACATCGGCCAATTCATTCTCAAAAGTATCCTTCAGAATGTCTTTGGTAAGGGTACATTCCCCACATGGGATATTAACTTTAAATGGACCCCAGCTGCCTGCCCAACGGTATAGTGTAATCTTGACTGGTTTCTTCATGGTTACGGCCTCGTTTGAATTCTCTTATCCATATAGAACGGACAGTCGAACTATTTATTTCACCAACCTTAAACTTTCTTCGCTTTCGAAGGTTTTTTGGTTTCCCAGTGCGTTATAAATGCAACTGACGCAATAATAATAGCAGCACCTAGCCATAAACGACCCGGTGGAACCCAACTAAACACAATCCAACCTGCTAAAACATTTAGCGGTAATTTGGCGTGGTCAAAAGGTTGCACAAACGAAGCATCAGCGACTGAGTAGGCTTTTACAATCGCCCATTGAGCGAGTGCCGTCATAACACCGATAACAATCAAGATAGCCCAAATTGTACCGCCGCTTGGCGTCTGCCAATCTGGCGCGGCAAGCAGGATGTTAAATGGTGTGATTAATAGCAGCAGGTAAACCACCATGGTTGAAGGGCTGTCTTGTGAAGAGAGCTTTTTCACCATCAGTGAGTAGCATGCCCAGAAGAAAGCGGCACCGACTGGTAATAACGTTGCCCAGTTAAAATCTTCAGCCCACGGCTCTAGAATCACCATCGCACCCACGAAGCCTGCTAAGGTCGCGCCCCAGCGAGCAGCCCCAACTTTCTCTTTTAAGAAAAGCCCTGAACCAATGGTTGCAAACAATGGCGATGTCATGAGAAGGGCAATGCCTTGCCAAATTGGTACTGGGTAAGCCAGTGCCCATATCCAAAGTTGAATACCAATAACAGACAAGAAGACACGGAATACGTGCAATTTGAGGTTGTCGGTTTTTAGCGCGCGGCGAATACCCAGCGTTTTTAGGTAAGGAAGAATAGCGAATAACGCGATGGCGTATTGAATGACGGCGACGGTGGTAGAAGTAAGTCCGAAATGAATGCTAGCAATTTGAGTTAGGCTGTTAATAACGGCAAAGGCTAGGCCTGCGGTTAGCATCCAGCTAGCGCCTTGGATCGGATGGTGTTGTGACATGATGCTTCTAATTATTTGATGTGGTTCACCTATGATACGGATTTAGCACCACTTAACCAGAAAAAGCATTGATGAAGTCAGTCAGAATATTTGAATATGAAAAAAGGTTGAGCCATTGCCCAACCTTTTTAGTCTGTATCTAAAGTCGATTTAGATTAGAAGTCGTAGCGTACACCTAGGCGAAGAGAGTCTTCACTTTGTGTTTCTAAACCTGCAACTTTTACGTCGTCTAGATTGTTTAATTGGTAAGCAACGTATGTACGGATAGATTTGTTGAACTTGTAAGTACCAGTCAGCTCAAAGAAGTCAGCTGTGTCTACAGTTAAGTTCTGTGTCGCGTCTTTTTCTTGTTTTTGGTACAAAGCAGCTAATTCAAACTGATCTGTTAGTTTGTACTTAGCCGCAACTTCTACACCAGAGAACTCAGTTTTTGCTTTGTCGTCTAGGTCACCCATTGTGTAGGTTGCACCTAGATATAGAGCATCCATTTTGTAATTAATACCAGCGATTACAGCCGTTGCTGAACCATTACCAGTACCGTTGTCGTTACCTGAGTAACCAAGACCAAAACCTAAGCCCATTGGTAGTGTGTAAATACCAGAGATGCCGTAACCGTCAGTATCTTTGTCTTCACCAGCAATCAAACTTGCTTTAAGAGAAAGTGCGTCTGCATCGTAAGCGTATACAAACGTGTTGTTAATCTGCTCGTCACCGGCATTGATGAATGCTTTTTGGTCACCAGAGTAGATAGTAACATCCGACATTTCTGAGATTTGAGCTGCAGCTGTATCTTGACGACCTACCGAAACAGCACCAAAGTTACCTTGAAGGCCAGCGTACATGTAGCGTTGCTTAAAGTTGTCAGTTTCATCATTGTCAGCTGAAGAATTTACGCCTTGTTCTGCTTCGTAGAAACCAAAACCAGATAGGTTGCTAGTGATTTCTGTAGTACCGCCAACATTTAAACGTACACGGCTTTTATTTTTCATTGTTCCGTCGATTTCTTTACCGCCTGAACCAATGAAATCACCACGGAATTCCGCACGACCGCCAATTTTAAGTTCTGTACCGTCAGAGCTGTAAACTGTTGCTGCTAGAGATGAACCTGAAACTAGTGCCGCTACCACTGCAGAAGCTAGAACTGCCTTTTTCATAATCACTTACCTTGTATTTTAAAATCCGTGAGCAATGTGCTCTCCGTTTCGATATGAAGCTAATTTAGAGCAGATAAATTAAGCTTTCATTTCCATAAAATTACATTTTCGTGAATGGGGAACTTTTTTAAGTGTTGATTTTATTGCATTTTTATTTCATGCGACTGAGTGTTCTATGAATAGTTATACAAGTTGCGTGTATTTCAAAGGTCACATTGGCAAGTTTTACCTTGCAATCACGTATGTCGATGGTGGTGAATTTTGGCTGCACTGAGAGCTTGTTAATCTGATTAACTGCTTGTACTGGTAAGGATATCCTCTATGATGCAAAAACTTAGAAGAGAATAGATTCTGCTCAACAATATGGATACGTTGGATGAAAACAGAGTACTTAGGCGATGTTTTACAAGGTAGGCAGGTTATTGGCTCCTTGAATGTTGAAGACCTACCCGTTGGAGAGCACCAGTTTTGGTTTCAAGTCACCAGTGATGGGCTAGGGCAACCTAAGAACATGCCGGTTTCTGTTTTCAAAGGCAGTCAAGAAGGTCCTAGTTTGATGATCACCGCCGGTATTCACGGTGATGAGCTAAATGGAGTGTTGGCTGCACAGCAAATTATCAGGGACTTAGTCGGTAAAACGCTCAAAGGCACGGTAACGATTGTACCTACTGTGAATCTGTCTGGCTTGCTGAACCATAGCCGTGATTTCATCTCTTCGGATCCGGGTTCTTGCCCTGCTAATCTTAATCGACTCTTTCCGGGTGACGCGAATGGCTTGGCTGCGGAGCGCTTTGTTGCGTCTTTGTGGGAGCGTTTGCTTAAGCATAATGCCACCTTCGCCGTTGACCTCCACACTCAAACTCGTGGCGCAGTTTATCCACTTTATGTGTTTGCTGATTACCGCATAGAACAATGTTTGGAGATGGCGAGGCTGATGCAGCCCGATTGTGTTCTGAATGACCCTGGTGACCCAGGTATTTTGGAAACGGTTTGGAATCGAAGTGGAATTCCGAGCATCACGGTGGAAGTTGGGATGGGGAAATTTACTCAGCCTGACATGATTCAACGAGCGGTAGACGGTGTTTTTAACATGCTGTCTTATTATGAAATGTTCGAGGTTGAAATAAATCATCCCGAGAAAATGCAGCTGCCGAGTATGGATTGGATAGAGGGTAATGATGTGGTTTCTATCCGCGCTGATATTGGTGGTTTCGTATTGCCGCAGGTTGAGCTTCTGCAGAGCGTAGAACAAGATGATCTGTTGGCTATTCAATATGACGCTTTTGGTAATGAGTGTCGCCGTTATCACGCGCCGTCTGCCGGACGTGTCCTTAGCTATAACGTGGATGCGTTAAGGGAGCCGGGTGCGCTTGTTTGTCGTTTGCTGAGTTAAGCAAAAAAAGACCG
Source organism: Vibrio sp. 10N.239.312.D08 (assembly GCF_041466145.1). NCBI lineage: Bacteria > Pseudomonadati > Pseudomonadota > Gammaproteobacteria > Vibrionales > Vibrionaceae > Vibrio > Vibrio sp. 10N.239.312.D08. The sequence goes on from NZ_JBFSSD010000007.1 coordinate 142,415, forward strand.
AGCAAGGCTCGGTCAAAGGACAGTTGTCTTGAGTTAACACGTCTTTGACTCATCGACAGAACTGCTTTTAGCGTAGCGAGGGTAAATTAAGAATCTATTGCGAGATGGTGACACTTCGACTTTTTTTGTTTCAAAACCATGACTTCAAAACTGTCGTTTCAAAGTGTTCTATTGTTTCGAAGCAATGAAAAAGCCGACTGCGGGTTGCGCGAGTCGGCTTTTATTCACTTCTCTTTCGAGTCTTTATCTCTATCTACACTCGATTAAAAAGCGTCATCCACGACCTCTTTTAATCGGTCGTAAGGCACATATCCTGGTAAAACATTTCCGTTCATCATCATGGTTGGAGTGCCCGTTAAGCCGAGTGCACTGAACGTTTGATGGTTAGTGGTTAGAACCTGGTTTTGTTCTTGAGTTGTTTTTAGTTCCGCCTCTGTTCCCGTCTTCTTGGCAACGGCTTCTAGTGAGCTTTTCGAGTGAATACCGCTTTTCGCCATCAGCAATCTATCAACTTCAGGGAATGCTTCTGGGTTATCTTTCCATACTTTCATCGCGTATAGCGCCGCGTTGGTGTCTAGCCCCGAAACCTGTTGCTGCTTAAACGATAAGTACACGTTGATCACTTTAATGTCGCTGTTTTCAGAGGCTAATTGAACCAAGCCTTTTTCCAAGCGCTTACAGTAAGGGCAGTTATAGTCGGTAAAGTTAATGATGACCGATTTGCCATCCGGATTGCCCGTGATTGGGTGGGCGTCATTGTTGTATAACCAATCATGGCTTTCCGCTTGGGCTTTTTTCGTTTGCTCTTGACCTGCTACGTACTGCTCTAAACTGGTATGCAATCCAGAGATCGTCGATGGATTTTCCTTCAGGAATTGATTAATTTCTTCAAGTTGTTGAGTTTGTTCTTTGTCTAATTCTGCGAAGGCATTAGTACTCATTAATGAGCCTATAATCAGTGCGCTTATCAGATGCTTTTTCATATTGTCTTTTCTCAAATTCGTGATAATCGTGAGCGCTTATTAGGTTGCGCTCACATTAATATTGTTTGTTAAACTGGCTGAGTCGGTTTATTCACTTAGCTTTGCTCTGTTTTTCTTTGTGAGCGATTTAGGCAAAGTAGGTTCTTAACCACAGGCCGATAGGGGATGTAACGCCGGTTGCGATACTGCTAATCTTTCCATCTTTGATGATGACAATACTTGGCGTGACATTAACGCCCCAACTTCTGCTGATCGACCCAGAAAGATCATTGATAACAGGGAAGTCATACTCTTTTGCATCCAAGTAGCGCTGGACACGTTCGTCTGGACCAGACGATAGAGCGACCGAAACCACCTGATGGGAATCACTGAAGCTATTAACCGTCGGGCTTACAAATTTGCAGGCACCACACCAAGTCGCCCAAAAATAGACAATGACTGGCTTACCATTTTTGCTTAGCTCGATAACATCAATATCTTCGCCTTGGAGCGATTGACCCACAATTGGAATCGCATCGCCCTGAGGCATGCTTCTGCTGTGATAAAAGTCCATGGCAAATGAAACCACGCCAACGATCAATATCATTGAAACCAGTTCCTTTCCCCACTTCTTAAGACGACTTGGCTTTTTGGCCTCACCCTTTACAGCGTCGTCTTCAATCGTGCTAGATTTATCTTCATTGTTGGGAGTCTTCATCAGTTATCTCGCAGCGTCGATGGCTTGAACGACAGTGTCACTGTTGAGAATGACAGGCAGTGGAATACCGCTTTTATAGCTCGGGCCGTAGACGATATTAAATGGCACACCAAATCGCCCATTACTTTGTAAGTATTGAGTGACACTTTCACTTGGTGTTGTCCAATCACCTTTCATCAAAACAATGTCTTCTTGCTGTAGGTGACTGTAGACAGGGTCTTGAAGGATGACGCCGATCTTGTTGGCTTTACAAGTGATACACCAATCAGCAGTCACATCAACAAACACCGTTTTGCCTTCATCAACGAGCTGAGGGATTTGCTTCGCATCCAGCTTTTGCCAAGCGAGATCGTCAACAATCGGAGTCGCCCAGTTATCAGCGGTGACACTACCGACGATCAATGCAGCACCAAACACCAAGGTTGTGGTTGCGACGATAGGAATAAGCACCTTGCGACCCAACTTACGGCCAATCCAAATCAATACTGAAATCACGATAAATAGCGACAGCAGGATAGTTGGGAATTTACCAATGAATGGGCTAAGGAGGCTTGTTAGCCATAGGCTGGTAATGAACATCATTAAGCCAAATACCAGCTTAACTTTGAACATCCACGCCCCAGGCTTTGGAAGCAATTTGGTTAGGCTTGGGAATAGCGCAAAGATCAACCAAGGCGCACTCATACCGATACCAAGCGTGATGAAGATAGCCCATAACTCTTGGTAGCTTGCTCCAAGTGCATACGCGACAGCGGTTCCTAGGAATGGCGCGCTACACGGCGTTGCTAACAGCGTTGCAAACATGCCTTGAACAAAGTGGCCTGAATGTGAGTCATCGCCTTTGGTTGCCATCCAGGTGTTTAAACCTGATGGTAGTCTGAATTCGAATAACCCAAGCAGGTTAATCGAAAACAGCAAAGTGATGATCAGCATGAACCCGATGAACCAAACATTTTGGAACTGGATTCCCCAGCCAATTGCATTACCACCCATTTTTAGAACGGTCATACCTAGGGCTAACAGCGCAAATGACGTAATGACACCAGAAGCAGACGCTAAGAATGAGAGTCGGATATGACGATTAGATGCCCCTTGGTTTTGAATGATGCTGTTTAACTTCATTCCTAATACTGGCAACACACATGGCATGATGTTGAGGATCAAACCACCAATTAAGGCAAAACCGATCATCGCAGTAAAACCGTTACTGTTTTCTTGATAAGCGATTGGTTTTGACCCAACTTGAGCTGTCATCTCTTCGGCAAAGTTTGTGTCTGAAACGGTGACACTCACGTTACGGTCCGTTAAGTCGACTTCACCTATCCAGTTGCTCACATCAAATACGGCCGTCATTGTATTGTCTGTTATGTGGACGCTTGGTTGAGAGAAGAAGTCATCAATCACTTCTTGCCCGTCAATCAACACCATTGGCTTATCCCAACCATCTTTGCTTGTCAGCTGAGTAACCAATTGCTGCTTGCTCTTATCCCAAAACAAACCGTTCACCGAAGTGCGGTTAGCTTCTCGTGGCGACTGGCTCATGCCTTGGTTGAACAAGAACATCGCTTCTTCATCAAGCGCTAAAGTTTTTGGGTCAATCGGCAGTTCGATATCGTAATCGGTTAACACACAGATATTGGTACACGACGGAAAGGTAAACGATGCCCTGAATATCGCAGGCTTCGTGTTGTCTTTCAGGGATAAAGTGACAGGAAAGCTGACATGTTTTTTGTAGCCTAACGTCATGACGTCAAGCTGCTCGTAGTATTTAGGTATCGGCCAGTGCCACTCTACTGACTCAATGTTTGTTGAACCAGACCAGTCCCAGCTTGGCGGAATGCCACCTTCGCCTGGGCTGCGCCAATAGGTTTTCCAGTCGCCGTCGAGCACGACATCGAGCACGGTTTGGATCTTAGAGCCGTCATCCGACTGTTCACCCGTCGACATCATTCGCATTTTAACAGGCGGATGCTCAGGCACACTAAGCCAGCCCGTTGTCTGTGCCAAGGCGGTAAATGACGTCATAACCAAAAGGGCAGTGACTAAGGTTTTCGCGCATGTACGCATAGAGAATGCCAATGAATCGACAAACTTAGTTAGTAGTGTGTTGTACACAAATGTATCTCCAAAAAATAAATAAAAGGATGTAGTAGCCCGGTTATTTACTCTCTAAATATACAGTGCTTTAGATGCAATCGGTGTTTTGTCGGTCGAGTAGAGCGATGATTGTCTCTAGATAATCTCGAGATGTGAGGAGGTAAGTTAAACGCAACAGCAATAATAAGTACGAATGGGATCAGCCAGCCGGTTTTTGGGGCGGCAAAGGTCAGCATTTTCGAACTTAGGCTGCATGAATTTGAATTGGGGGACGTTAACATTTTTGAGGCTTCTAAGCCAAAAACGCTGGCGTATAGAGCAGCCATTTTTTCTGAAGAAGCGATGTTGGTTTGGGGATTACTGGTTTCTGTATGAGTTTGTGTGCCAACTAGGACTGATTGGCCATTAGCGGATGCAGATAACGATACTTTCTTGACGGCCAGAGTGCTCGCCAGACAAGTTACGATAACCAGTCCGGTAAGGAAGAGCGCCCAAAGCGAATGCTTTTGTCGGCGGTTCTGTGTGGATAAGAAAAGTAGCGATGTGTTCAGCAAATTAGTCAGTAATCAAATCTGTTAGTCGTTAAAGCAAGCTCATTGAATTGTGGTTAGCTTAGATAAGTTCTCTTCGTGCCACAAGTCATAAAATGGTTAAAGTGAAACTATGTATAAATGCGGGAAACGGCAGATACACGATAAAAGACGCATAAACACCAATTCACGCGAATACGACATTGAGCTGTAGCTAAAGTTCACAACAACTGAAAGTTATCGCTAATTATTCTGTATTGAGTGGTTTATTAACTATCAGGACGGGACAGGCGATACAAAAAAGCCCAACAGATCGTCAGTGAACGTGTTGGGCTTTAATCATTGGTGCTATTGGAAAGGCTTAGTGAGTGCGGCGAGGGCCGTTACGTACCAAGTCTTTACCGTTATCAAACACCTCTTTGGTGATCCAGCGAGCAAGCAGAACTTTATGGCTGCTATTGAATACAGCAACGAAGTGACGACCATCTGAATTATTGGTTGCCATGCCTACACCTTCAACGCCTTCAAGGCCTAAACCGCCAGCTTCCACTGAAATTAGGAATTGCTCTAGTTCTTCTAGAGACTCAATAATATCAAGTTCGTTGTTCATTTTTATGCTCTCTTGCTGTGAGCCAACATCGTATTTAGGGCGCTTTAGTGCTGTGCTCGAATGAAGATATTGGCTGTTGTTCTTTGTTGGATGCGTACTCTACAGGTCATAAGAGGGGATTGGAACTCTCAAATATTAGAAGCAGGCTGATAATTTGCGAATTTTTAACATAACATACGTTTAAATGCTTGTTATCCATATTCTTTTTACTACTATTTATAGGGTCAATTTAGACAGTGATAGGAATTAATATGATGAAGGTTTGGCGTTGTCTATTGTTAATGTTGGCGTTTGTCGCATTTGGAAGTTATGCGCAGAGCGTTGAGAAAATCGCAGAAGTACAAGATCAGTTAATGCTCGATCTAGCAACATTAGAAACGGCGCATGATGCTGAGAAGCCCTTTCTTGAAGATATCTTAAGGCGTAAGAATCAGGGCCTACGCGAAGAGATTTTTTCACAGCTATCGTCAGATAAAAAAGAGGGGCTGGATGTCACTCTTGCTCAGCAGGTTGAACTACTGCAAAAATTGCTGTCATTGAATGAAGTTAAAATCGTTTCAATGAGCAAAGAAAACCGTTCCGCTGAAGGTGATGCTAAAAAACGCCTTGAATTACGCATTCAAAAACGAATCGGAATGATGGATGTCTATTATCAGCAGCTTGCTAAGACATTAGATTGGTCGAAAGAGCGTGATGTTGATGTTGCGGTTCCTGAAGGTGAGCTCAAAACGGCACTTGTTTCTCGTTCTCAATATCTTACTAATGCAATTCTATACACGGATACACAACGTCAAGATTTAGAACGCCGGTTATCTTATGTAAGTGAAGAAGAGAAAGCGACGATTAAAACTGAGCTTGAACGCTTCAGTGAGCGAACTAGCGTTATGGTCGCGAGCTTAGAAGAAACCATCACGCTAATGGAACCGTTTGGCGTGGATGTGACTTCGTACAAACGTGTTTTGCTAGCGACGACAGGTGACATTAACGCCGATGTGTTGGATGTTGATGTTGCACTGGAGCTGTTGGATGGTTGGCTTCGTTCGTTCAGTTCATGGGCTTTTGAAAATACCCCTTCTTTTATCGTTAAACTTGCTCTGTTTCTCGGTATTTTGTATGTAACTCGCCTTATTGCTAACGTGGCTCGCAAAACCGTTCGTAAGAGTGTTTCGCACTCTAAAATGGACTTCAGTGTATTGATGCAGGACTTCTTTGTATCCATCGCATCTAAAGCGGTCGTGTTTATTGGTTTGCTTATCGCACTGTCTCAAATAGGGATAGAGCTAGCACCTCTTCTTACTGGTTTCGGTGTAGCCGGTGTCATCATTGGTTTCGCATTGCAAGACACACTATCTAACTTTGCATCGGGTTTGATGATCTTGATCTACCGTCCTTATGACGTCGGTGACATGGTTAAAGTGGCAGGCGTGCAAGGCACGGTAAAAGACATGAGCTTAGTATCGACGACTGTTCAAACCATTGATAACCAACGCTTGGTGATCCCAAACAACAAGATTTGGGGTGACGTGATCAACAACATCACGGCAGAACGTGTAAGACGTGTTGATATGGTTTTCGGTATTGGTTATTCAGATGATATCGATAAAGCGAAAGCGGTATTGAACGACATCATTCTTGCACACCCTCTAGTGTTGAAAAAACCAGAGCATATGATCAAGCTTCATACCTTGAATACGTCTTCTGTTGATTTCGTAGTTCGACCTTGGGTTAAGACTGATGACTATTGGGATGTGTACTGGGATGTAACGGAAACCGTGAAGAAACGCTTCGATGAAGAAGGCATCACGATTCCATTCCCTCAACGAGATGTACATATTTACAATCACGAAGAGAGTTAAGCGAATGAGCTAGTGCGCGAAGCGATTTCGAAAAGAGCTATTACGAAAAAAGCTAAGCATGGCTTAGAGCCATCATTCTTAATGTGATATCAAATGGACGCTGAATAAGCGTCCATTTTTATTGGCTTCCGTTTATATTGAGCTTCATTCTTTTATGTCACTCAACCGCCTTAGAATTACGTTATGATGGGGTAGGCTTAGTTTGGACAGTTGAAAGCGAATGGATGATTCACAGCAAAAAACGAATAGTAGAAATACAACGGTAAGAAAAGCAACACGAATTGAAAGCGTCATGAACTCTGCAATGTGGCACCTAACCCAGAGAGATATGACGGAAAGCGAGTTGGTTGCGAAGCTCAAAGTGAAAACCGACAATCAAGAATGGATCGATGAAACTCTAGGGACACTGAAAGGCTTCGGGTATATCAAGTCTGACCAAGTGTTTGCAGAACAATTCGTGGAACAAGCTTTTTCTGGTGAATTCGGTTCTCGATATATTGTCGAAAAATTGAAGAAGAAGGGCCTGACCGATTCAGTGATTTCTGATGCAATCCATAAAGTGTCCTTCGAAAAGTCTATTGATGAACAAACCATCTTGATAGACCGAATCAACCACTACTACTCAAGCTTTACCATGAGCCGTGAAAAGCTGGTTGCGACACTGCAAAAGCGTGGTTTTAGCTATCAACAAGTTAAGGTAGCGATTGACCAGCACCCACAAGCGCATCAACTGAAAAGTAATATTCAAATTAAGGCCGAGAAAGCCGATTTGGAAAAAGAGGTGCTCAAGTATGCTCGTAAAGGCAAGGGACTGACTGCCATACAGCAAGAACTGAGACAACGACAAATCGACACCAGTGAGCTGTCATCGCTCATCGACCGATTGATTAATGAAGAGCAGCTAGATTTCTATTCTTCTTGTTTAGAACAGTTGCAGAAGAAGTCTTATGACCTAAACGATCATAAAGAACGCTCCAAGGCTTACGCGATGCTAAGTCGAAAGGGGTTCTCTTCTGACGAGATCAAATTTGCTCTGAGTGAAGGCAATGAGTAGCGTGCGTGATTGAATTTAAGAAAAGCTGAACTCAAGAAACATCGAACGTTAAGATATAAACAGAAGAAGGACATCGAACAACTTGTTCTAACGTGTTGTGTGTATGTTCTCTGCAATCCCCAAACCATTGCGTAAGGCGAACTGAATCAAGTCATTGTGGCTGTTGAGATTCAGCAAACCTAACATGCGGTATTTGTGCGACTCAATGGTTCGTGAGCTTAAGTGAAGCTTATCAGCACACTCTTTTGCACTAAAGCCTTGAGCAATCAACGCAAGAACCTTGGTTTGCTTTTTGGTCAGTAACAATAGCTTCTCACTGTCATCTTCTAACAAGTTCTCGTTTTGCTTTAGTGTTCTGGCTAATGTTGAATGTTGCCAATAACAGAGCCAAAGTTCACAGACTAACTTTAAGCGCTGGATGTCTTCGAGATCGAAGGTAGTATCGTTGTCGTGAAAGTTAGTAAAAGACAATGCACCCCAGCGTTGGTTAAAGAGCTGCAAAGGAATGATGCAGTGCCATCTTCCCCCTTCTTTATAGAGTTTCTTTAACACATAGTTTTTGCTTGAAACGAGTTCGTTGCTGGTAAAAGCAAGGTAGGTTTCATTGGTTTTTAAAAGCTTGAGGTAATCAAGGTAGTTACCGCCGACTAAGCTTTTTATATTGACAGGAGGTATGTGTGCTTTGGAAACTGAACACGTTTTTCCTTCTTCAAGTAAGACCATTGAATTAGGGTAGAGTGTCAAACGATCAATCCCAAACCAATCGAGTACATCAAAGCTTGCTTCTGACCAAGTGGTTTGAAAGTTTTTTGGATCGCTATTAATGAGAGATGTCGATTGTTTCATTAACAGTTGTTCAAAACTTAGCTTTAAAGCAGACACATTTTTCCTTTATAGATACATTCATTTCATCAATGCACAGAAGATATTCGTTCGAGTCGCTCAGTGCAAGATAAGATTCTTATATATATCATAGGTTCTAATTTAAAGTTTTTTATAACTCTTGGTTCTATTTGGAGGGGTGATAAGCAGTACATCTACTGCATTAATTGAACGGTGTTTTTTAATAAAATCGGGCATTTCTATAACCGAGTAAACACTGTGATAAGTTTAAGGATGTTACTGCCTATTTCAGTCTCGATGTTGAGCTTTTTTCATCCGACTACACACGCAAATAATTCTCCAATGTTTGTGTATGCACAGTCACCCATTCATTCAAATGTACTTTCAACACAACTTCGCTCCGCTCAACCTAATCGAGTGGGGACCATTGAGTTCAAGTCTTCTTATACTCAGGCCAGTATTTGGGCGCACACGAGTGCGTATTCGCTCGATTATTATCAAAACCAGTCAAATATTGTGGTTCAGTGGCAAGTGCGTATTTCGGTGATTGCGATCGCTCGTTTCGGTTTATTCCGATCACTTGATCC